>NZ_BADX01000155.1:0-583 GCF_000241365.1 Pseudoalteromonas sp. BSi20480
ATTAGTATGAGATTCATTATTCTCAAATATTTGCCTGAAAAATGTATAACCAGCAATACAGGCAAAGCCGACGTAAAATACAATTTTTGACAGTACAATGACTGTATTCCAGATATACATTTCCATATCAATCACACCGCCTATTTTAGTGAACCATAAAGCCGAAGCTATGTTTCATTTTATGACCATCGTTACCTAAGAAGGTTACATCCACAGTATAGTTTGCAGGAGCTAATTTAGGTAGTTTCCATGTAAATTTGCTAGTAGCGACTTTAGAAGGCTCGAATCCAAATTTAAATTCTTCGCCTTGTTTATTGGCCAATGAAACTTTTACAACCCGTACCTCTTTGGTGAACACCAAAGTTAACTCTTCTGGAGGATTCATTAGCATTGCATTATCAGCAGGCACACTTTTTTCAAGATGCACATGCGCAAATACCGCACTACTAAAAACGACACTGATTACGGTTAAAAATTTAATTAGTTTTTTCATATTTACCTCTATTTTAGTTTGTTGAAATTGCTATTTATGGTTTCTTAACTTCGCTAAGCATTACTTTTTAGCTCCGCCTTAGAAAGCTCC
>NZ_BADX01000154.1:0-66381 GCF_000241365.1 Pseudoalteromonas sp. BSi20480
TTTAGGGCATTGTCCGATAGTCATTATTTTTCATTATTATCTACTTGTTCAAGTTTTACTTTAAACCCCCATAATCTATAAAGATGCTTAAGTACTTCCTCATGTGTATTTGCTAAAGGTATATTATTGTGCGGAACATACCTAAGCGTAAGCGCTCTATCCCCTCTGATATCAACATCGTACACTTGAATGTTAGGTTCATGATTACTTAAGTTATATTGAGCCGAAAGCGCTTCCCTTACCGCTTTATATCCATTGTCGTTATGAATTGCGCCTATTTCTAAATGCGGAGCGCTTGCGTTATCAATAAGTGTAAAAAGCTTAAAGTCGCGAATTAATTTAGGGGATAAAAACTGGCTTATAAAGCTTTCATCTTTAAAGTTTTGCATAGCAAAATGAAGGGTATCAAGCCAATTACTTCCGGCATATTCAGGGAACCATTTTTTATCTTCTTCCGTTGGGTGTTCGCATAGTCGCCTAATATCAACCATCATATTGAAGCCTAAAGCATACGGGTTTATGCCCGAGTAATACTGACTATTGTAAGGTGGTTGATAAACAACATTTGTATGGCTTTGTAAAAATTCCAGCATAAATGAGTCGGTAAGTTTACCTTCATCATATAGGTGATTTAAAATGGTGTAATGCCAAAAGGTGGCCCAGCCTTCATTCATTACTTGTGTTTGTTTTTGTGGGTAAAAATATTGTGATATTTTACGCACTATACGAATAACTTCACGTTGCCAAGGTTCTAAAAGTGGTGCGTTTTTTTCTATAAAATACAAGATATTTTCTTGCGGCTCTTGAGGAAAGTGGCGTTCTTTCTTTTTTGCTTCTTGGTGATGTTCGGGGATTGTTCGCCATAATTCGTTCACTTGAGATTGCAAATAAGCCTCGCGTTCTTCTTGGCGCTTTTGCTCTTCGAATAACGAAATTTGTTGCGGGCGTTTATAACGATCAACGCCATAGTTCATGAGTGCGTGGCATGAGTCTAGTAAGGTTTCTACTGCTGTTACACCGTATTTTTCTTCGCAGCGACGTATATAATTTTTAGAAAATACCAGGTAATCAATGATAGAGCTGGCATCAGTCCATGTTTTAAATAAATAATTACCTTTAAAAAAGAGTTGTGGCCATAACATGCGTGCGCCATAACTAGTGCTTGCATCGGTAACGTATTTTCTTCCATTAAATATGCAATACAGGGGTCTGAATTAATCACTATTTCATACGCGAGGCCCATTTGTCCGCGTTTATAGTTTTGCTCAGTTTGAATGAATTTTTTCCCGTAAGACCAATGGTTGTAACCAATAGGCATCCCAACACTTGAGTACGCATCCATCATTTGTTCGGCGGTGATCACCTCTATCTGATTAGGGTAAATGTCTAACCGGTAAAAGTCTGCAACGCGAGCTATTTCTGTTTGATACTCAGTTAACAAATCAAAAGTCCAGTCAGGGCCGTCACTCATTCGTTTAGTATTCATATTAATACCTCGCTTGGTTATGCAGCCCCTTGTTGTTGCCGACCTTTTTTAAAAAGCTCCCTAAATATAGGGTAAATGTCTTCAACACTTTGAATGTGCTGTATGGCAAAGTTGGAATGTGTTTGCGTAATATTTAAATATTCTCGCCATAGGCTTTGATGAGCACGTGTTGTGATTTCAATGTAGGCAAAATAGCGAACAACATCTAAAATGCTATTACGTAATATTTGTCCGCAATGAGGAGTATCGTCAGCCCAGTTATCACCGTCAGATGCTTGTGCTGCATATACATTCCATTCGTCTGCGTTGTAACGCTCTTTAATTATTTTATCCATCAGTTTAAGTGCGCTCGATACGATAGTTCCCCCAGTTTCTTGAGAGTAAAAAAATGTTTGTTCGTCTACTTCAGTAGCTTGCGTATGATGACGGATATAGACCACTTCAATGTCTTTATAACTGCGCGTTAAAAATTGATATAGTAAAATATAAAACCGTTTTGCCATATCTTTTGTGGCTTGGTCCATAGAGCCTGACACATCCATAATACAAAACATAACCGCTTTGCTGGTGGGGTGGGGGCGCTTCTCGTAATTTCTAAAACGCAAGTCGTAGTTATCAATAAAAGGCACAGCTTTAATTTGCTGTTTAAGTAGGTTTATTTCTTTTTGTAAAAGTGCAACAGCGGCTTTATCGCTATGAGGTTCGTGTATTAATATTTTTAGCTGAGCTTCTAAATCGGCTAAGCGGCGCTTTTTTCCAGCGCTCATCGCAACACGTCGAGCAAGTGATCCTTGTAACGAACGAACAATATCAATATTACTTGGCATACCTTCACTGCAAAAACCGGCTCGGTGGGTTTTCATTTGTACAAGTTTATCAAGTTGATTTTCTTGAAGATTAGGAAGTTCTAAATCTTCAAAAAGTAAATCGAGGTACTCATCTTTTGAGATAGAGAACACAAATTCATCTTGCCCTTCGCCAGAGTCGCTTGCCTCACTTTGTCCAGAACCATCACCTTGACCACCTTTTGGTCGCTCTATTTTATCACCTGTTGCAAACTGATCGTTACCTGGGTGTATTTGTTTTTTATTCCCGCCTTTACCTTGATGAAAGGTAGGCTCGCTGATATCACGTTGTGGAATAGATATACTTTCCCCCGATGTAGAGTCGGTTACACTGCGTTTATTTATTGCATCTGACACCGCTTCTTTTATCTGTTTTTTATAACGCCTAATGAAGCGTTGACGATTTACGGTGCTTTTATTTTTACCGTTTAAACGTCTGTCTATAAAATGTGCCATAATGACCTCCTAAAACCACAACCATGAAGGTTATTGTGATTTCCTAACACGTAGGTACCACTCAGATAACAATCTGACTTGCTTTTGTGTATAGCCTTTCTCGACCATGCGATTAACAAAGTCTTCGTGTTTTTGCTGATCTTCAGCTGAGGTTTTAGTATTAAACGAAATAACAGGCAACAGATCTTCTGTGTTTGAAAACATTTTTTTCTCAATGACAGTCCGTAATTTTTCGTAACTCGTCCACAGCGGGTTTTTGCCATTGTTATGAGCCCGTGCGCGTAGTACAAAATTAACTATTTCGTTACGAAAATCTTTAGGATTAGAAATGCCCGCTGGTTTTTCAATTTTCTCAAGCTCTGCATTGAGTGCAGCTCGGTCAAATAATTGGCCTGTATCAGGGTCACGATATTCTTGATCTTGAATCCAAAAATCGGCATAAATAACATAGCGATCAAATATGTTTTGCCCATATTCTGAGTATGATTCCAAATACGCAGTTTGAAGTTCCTTACCAATAAATTCAACATACTGAGGGATTAAATAGCCTTTTAAAAAGCTCAAGTAGCGTTCTTCAACATCGCTGCTGAATTGTTCACGTTCTATTTGTTGTTCAAGTACATAAAATAAGTGAACAGGGTTTGCGGCCACTTCTGTGTTGTCAAAATTAAATACCCGAGATAAAATTTTAAATGCAAAGCGAGTAGAAAGACCCGTCATGCCTTCATCCACTCCTGCGTAATCGCGATACTCTTGATACGACTTTGCTTTTGGATCAGTGTCTTTGAGTGTTTCACCATCGTACACTCGCATTTTAGAATACAGGCTTGAGTTTTCAGGCTCTTTTAATCGTGAAAGAGTTGTAAATTGTGCCAAAGCTTTTAAGGTGCCAGGCGCGCAAGGGGCGCTATGAAGTTCACTATGCTGAAGAAGTTTGTCGTAAATTTTAATTTCTTCAGTGACACGCAAACAATAAGGTACCTTGACTATGTATACACGGTCTAAAAAGGCTTCATTATTTTTGTTATTTTTAAAGGTTTGCCATTCAGATTCGTTTGAATGAGCGAGGATCATGCCATTAAAAGGAAGAGCGCTAATACCTTCAGTCCCATTGTAATTACCTTCTTGCGTGGCCGTTAGTAGTGGATGAAGTACTTTGATAGGGGCTTTAAACATCTCTACAAATTCCATCAAGCCTTGATTTGCCATACAAAGTGAACCCGAGTAAGCATAAGCATCGGGGTCATTTTGCGCAAAATGTTCAAGCTGACGTATATCTACTTTACCTACTAATGCGGATATATCTTGGTTGTTTTCATCGCCTGGCTCTGTTTTAGCGATGCCTATTTGATTCAGAATAGATGGATAACGTTTTACCACTCTAAACTTACTTATATCGCCATTAAACTCTTTCAGCCGTTTGCCTGCCCACGGTGACATAATTGTTTTTAAATAACGTGGCTTAATACCGTACTCTTGCTCTAGCACATTAGCGTCTTCAATGGGATCAAACAGAGATAATGGATGATCGTTTACCGGTGACCCTTTAATTGAATAGATGGGTACTTGTTGCATGAGGTACTTTAGCTTTTCAGCAATAGATGATTTGCCACCGCCGACAGGACCTAATAGGTAGAGAACCTGTTTACACTCTTCAAGCCCTTGAGCGGCGTGTTTTAAATAAGAAACAATTTGTTCAATGGCATCCTCCATACCATAAAAATCGGTAAAGGCAGGGTAGCGTGCGACTACTCTATTTGAAAATAACCGACTGAGGCGTGCATCCGTTGCGGTATCTACCATTGTGGGTTCACCAATGGCCATTAAAAGGCGTTCTGGTGCACTCGCGTAGGCAGATTTATCGGTTTTACATATCTCAAGAAACTCGGCGATACTGTACTCTTCTTCTTGTGCCGCTTCGTAACGTGCTTGGTAATGCTCAAAAATCGTCATAATAACCTCCGAAACCCGCTGTAAAAGGTGCTTACATTTTAAAGTTTAGTCGCGAAAGTCTATGTTTGTGGAATAAAATTAAAAATTTAAGTGAAAAAAGATCATGTTGAAGAAGGTTATTTTGTCAAGTGACAGAGTTTAAAAGTATAAATAATAGGCATAAAAAAAGACGCTTTAGCGTCTTTTTTAAATTAGCGATAAGTGCTAATTAAGCGAAGTTTGCGTTTGCAAATTCCCAGTTAACAAGTGACCAAAAACCTTTAAGGTAATCTGGACGCACGTTACGGTAATCAATGTAGTATGCGTGTTCCCATAAATCTACAGTAAGAACAGGTGTAACGCCTTCGTCAGTAAGTGGTGTAGCAGCGTTAGACGTGTTAACGATGTCTAAAGAGCCATCGGCAAGTTTTACTAACCAAGTCCAGCTTGAACCGAAGTTATTTACTGCTTTGTCGTTTAATGCATCTTTAAACGCATCAAAAGAACCCCATTTAGCGTTAATTGCATCTGCAATTGCGCCAGTAGGCTCGCCGCCGCCATTTGGAGATAGGCTGTTCCAGTAAAACGTGTGATTCCAGATTTGCGCTGCGTTGTTAAATACACCGCCTTCTGATGAACATACGATTTCTTCTAGAGATTTGTTTTCAAACTCTGTACCAGGGATCAAACCGTTAAGCTTAACAACATACGTGTTGTGGTGCTTACCGTGGTGAAACTCTAATGTTTCTTTTGAAATATGTGGCTCAAGTGCGTCGATTGCATATGGTAGTGACGGTAGTTCAAATGCCATTTTTTATCTCCATCTTTTTTAGTTGATAGTCCATTTGGTAATACGTAATGCCTGTTGAAACAGACCACTTACCTATACCAAGTGGGAATATAGTGTTACTATAATTGTTGAGTATTTTACTCAAGTTTAAGCAAACAGCAATGCTATTGCGAAAGACTATTTCAATTGTGGCTTTATTTGCCCATTTTAAGTTATATATTTATGGTCACGATGAGTTATTTTCAAGACCTAAGTATATTTAGCTATCGTTACTTTGAGGTTGTAGATGGAAACCATTGATAAAATTAAACAGCAAATTTCAGAAAACCCAATTATCCTTTTCATGAAAGGGTCACCTAAGTTACCAAACTGTGGTTTTTCTTCACAAGCTTCACAAGCACTTATGTCGTGTGGCGAACCGTTTGCATACGTTGATATTTTACTAAACCCAGACATTCGTGCTGAGCTTCCTGCGTACGCAAATTGGCCTACATTCCCACAACTTTGGGTTGAGGGTGAGCTAATTGGTGGTTGTGATATCATCATCGAAATGTTCCAACGTGGTGAATTACAACCGTTAATCACAGAAACAGCGGCTAAGTACAAAGAAGCTGACGCTGAGTAATCTTATTTTGTGAGCGCTATTTCTATAGTGCTGTGATAATAAAAGCCACGTTAAGTGGCTTTATTGTTTTTAGTTTTTTTAACAACATCACTTATCTGCACGGCAGGGTAACTTGCACGTTTAGACCACCACTTAATTTATTATGTAAGCTTATTTGTCCTTTATGTGCTTCAGCAATCTCTCTGCACAAGGCTAACCCCAAACCACTTCCTGTACTTTTTGTAGAATAAAAAGGTACGAGGGCATTAGCCATAACCTGCTCACTCATTCCTTTTCCGCCATCGCTTACATCTACTATGCAAGTATTACTAAAGAACGTTACATCTATGTTTATTTTAGACGGATTTGAGCCTGACTCGTGTGCATTTTTGAGTAAGTTGATAAGCAACTGCTCAAGTTGTGCCTGATCTGCATGTAATATGCTTTGGGTGCTGCTTACTGTGTAGCTAAACTGCCATTGTCTATTCAGATCATTTAATGTGTTTTGCCAATTTATCGCTGACTTTTGTGGTGTAGGGAGCTTCGCAAATTTGCCATAGCCTTGAACAAACTCAGCCAAGTGGCTTATTCTTTCATCGATTGTTGAAAACACTCGTGCAAGACGAGGCTCATCTACGCGGCTAGCTAAAAGCTGAGCGCTGTGCAGCATTGATGACATAGGGCCAAGAGAGTTATTGAGCTCGTGGCTTATTATTCGAATAACTTTTTTCCATACTGCTACTTCTTGGCGGCTGAGTTCACGGGTAAGTTGTTTAAATATGTACAAGTGATGTTTTTGATTATTAAGCAAAAATTCGCCAGTCGATAAATGCCAAGTTTGAGAATCGTGACTATCTATTTCAATATTAAACAAGCCATCCACGCCTTGCTCAATAGCATTAGTAAGTTGAATAGGTGCATCAGACAATAATTCGTGAAGTTGCGTGCCTTCTAGTTGTGTTTTGCTATTAAATAAAGTGCGGCTGACTAAGTTACTAAATACAACAATTTTATTATCGTTAACAAGTAAAAGTGCTTGGGGAGAGCTTTGTAATACTTTATCTAACATTAACTCTCGTTGATAAATCCACTGTTTTTCTTGACGAAGTTGTTTTGCCGTTTGATTATAAAGCAGACATAGCTTTCCTAACTCATCGTTGTTTTTATAGGCTAATAAACTAGAAAGCTCACCATCTTTAAAATTAAGTAAGCCAGTTTCTAGCGATTGCAACCCTAGCTTAATAGGCTTTGTTAAGGCTCTAGCTAGCAAGATGCTTATTAGCATAGCTGCTATGACCAACAACACAGAGTAATACAGCGGATGTTGTGCAATTATTGTAATGCTAACAACAGGCAAAACGCTGCATAAAACACATATAGCCATTATTTTTTGAGTTAACGATAAGCCACTAATAAAATTAAACATTAGTAATCAATACCCATTTTTTGTAAGCGCCTATAGAGTGCTTGACGGCTTAAACCAAATTCTCGTGCTACTTTGGCTATAACCCCCTGATTAGCGCGTATTGATTGTTCAATTTCGAATTTTGTTGGTTCTTTTTTTACGTCGTTATTTTTTATTGGCGACGACGGGGTTAGGTCAAAATCTTCAGCACTAAGCAAACCATTAGGCTTGATTACACCAACACGTTTACAGGCGTTTTCAAGTTCTCTTACATTACCTGGCCATTGGTATCGATTAAGGGCTTGCTCTGCATCAATACTTAGCTCTCTATGTGGTAAAAAGTGATTAATGAGTGGCGCAATATCATCAACGCGTTCACAAAGCGCAGGTACGTTTAACTCAATAACGTTAAGGCGATAGTACAAATCTTCTCTAAAACGCCCTTCGGTTATTGCTTGTAATAAATTTTCGTTTGTGGCTGATATAACACGTACAGTTACTTTGCGCGTTTGTGTGGACCCTAACCGTTCAAATTCACCTGTTTGCAACACTCTTAGCAACTTCATTTGCCCAGAAAGTGGCAAGTTGCCAATTTCATCTAAAAATAATGTTCCACCATCAGCTGCCTCAAAACGACCTATACGTTGCTTGCTTATACCAGTATAAGCACCTGCTTCAGCACCAAACAATTCAGCTTCCAAAAGCTCTTGGGGAAGGGCGCCTGCATTGACCTTTATGAAAGGCTGATTTATTAGTGAAGAGTTTTTTTGAATAATAGTGGCAATACACTCTTTACCACTGCCATTAGGGCCTGTTATGAGTGCAGAGATATCAGATTTAGCCACTTGCAATGCCATCGTGACCAATCGCTCCATTGCGGTACTTTTAAAAATAAGGCCTGCTAAGTTAGCAGTGTTATATTTATCCTCTCGCTCTTTTTGTTGGCGGTTGTGCGTGGCCACAAGTTGCTTAGTGCGCCCTAGCTCTATTAAGTTAGTAATACACGTAAGAAGCTTATGGTCGTCCCATGGTTTTGGAAGGTAATCGGCTGCACCTGCTTTAACGAGTTCAATAGCCGTTGACAATTCAGTCCAAGCGGTTATTAGTATAATAGGGAGGTGTGGGTTCTCTTCACGCAGCGCATAAAACAAAGTTTTACCTTCTTCACCTGAGGTGGTATCGCTGGTAAAATTCATATCTTGAATAACGAGAGAGATGCGTTGGTACTGCACAATTTGAATCGCTTCAAAGGGCGTTGTTGCGGTAACTACATTAAAGTTATGTATTTCCAGTAGTAATGATAATGCCTCTAAAACAGCCGGGTTATCATCAACGATAAGTATTTTTTCCATGTGAATTTAATCGCTGTTTATTATTATTTAGAAAATGCTACACCGTATTTTGCCAGTGTAGCATAGGTTGGGAGCAGCGCTATATGGTTCGGGTTGCGATACTCGGCGAAATATTTGCTGCACGCTTAGCAGGGCCAAATACAGCTAGAAGGCTCATTATAAAAACCATAACGGCAGTTGCTGCGACATAGCCTAAGGGTAATACAGCTATTGAAAAGTGTTGCATTAGCAATTGCCCAAGTATGAGGGCCGCAATGACGCCTAAAACTAACCCAGCAGTGCAAATCAATGCATTTTCAACTAAAAAGTACTTGATGATTGAAGATTTACGAGCGCCCAAAGCGCGACGGGTTCCAATTTGTTTGGTGCGCTTACTTATATTGAATAAGGTTAAGCCAAAGATCCCTAAAGCGGTGACAAGTAAAAGTATAGTAATAAGCACAACTAACATACGCATCATCAATGTGTCTTCAGCCATATACTGCGCTTTGTCTTGATCTAAACCACGAATTCGAATAATCACACGCTTGTTATAATTTTTAAGCATAGCGTCTTCAATCTGTTTAGCTATGTCTGCACGCTCGTTGGACGCAGTGCGAACTAAAAAGTTGCCAGATATATTGGGATTAATGTAAGGAATTAATGCGATATTATTTGGGCGGCTGTCTTTTAACCAAGGCCCTTTTGCATGCTTAATTACACCAACAACTTTCAGTGGAATATCACCAAGAAAAATCGTTTTTCCTAAGCCCTCTTCATCAGGAAAAAGCTCATTGAGTAATGCTTGAGTGACAATTGTCACATTGGCTCGTTGATCATTATCGTTAGTGACAACGATTTCATCTTGAGTAAAATTTCGTCCTGCAACAAGCTCAACGCCAAGTGTATTAATTGCATGGTCATCCGTAAAAAAGTAAGCCGTTCTTGCTGAAAGCCCTGGCTCTGGTGCAGAGTTAATACTGAAGTCAGATGAGCTGCCACTACCTGATAACGGTATGTTGTTAATATATATGGCGTCTTTAACGCCGGGTAAAGCTCGAAGCATGGCTTCATCAAGTTCAAATTGCTGATGGCTTTGAACATCTTTACCAAAATGCATAACATGAAAAGCAAGTATTTCATC
This sequence comes from Pseudoalteromonas sp. BSi20480, assembly GCF_000241365.1. Taxonomy (NCBI): domain Bacteria; kingdom Pseudomonadati; phylum Pseudomonadota; class Gammaproteobacteria; order Alteromonadales; family Pseudoalteromonadaceae; genus Pseudoalteromonas; species Pseudoalteromonas sp. BSi20480. The sequence continues at coordinate 9,994 of NZ_BADX01000154.1, forward strand.
TTCCGGGTAGCCTGTTTCTTGGTTAAGGTAGGTTACTCTGTCTTGAATTATAAATGCTGCGTTACTAACAATTGCAGTGGTAATTGCTATTTGTATAAGTAGCAAAATTGCACCCACCTTAGATCGACACAGCGCATGAAAAATAGGTTTAATTTCTAATATCATTGTGTTCGTCCCTATTGGCTTTTTAGATAAATGGCAGGGTTGGTTTTACACACCAGCCAAGCAGGATAAAGCCCGGCAATTACACAAGTACTGATTGCAATAAGTGGGGCGCTTAGTAACATACTTAAATCCATAGTCGCTAAGCTTTCGTAATAACTGTAGCTCTGACGAACACCTAATAGACCAAACTGCGCAAATACAATCCCAAGTAGCCCGCCCAAAAGCCCTAACATAGCGACTTCAATGATATGTTGCATAAAAATCTGCCGTTTATTAGCACCAAGAGCACGACGTACTCCAACCTCTGGCGCTCGACGTAAAAATTTGGCAAGTAATAAGCCAAGTATATTAGCCAAACACACAGCCAAAAACATAAAACTTAGAGCCACTAAAATTTTGTTATCTTCACTAACCACATTATTGTAAGCCATCCATTGATTAACATCTCGAAGCCCAAAAGCGAGCTCTTTACGATTAAATCGACCGAGCTTTTGCTGCTCTTGCATATAAGCTAGTAAGTAATTCTCGTAATCATTTTTTTGTTGCTCGGTCGTTAATTCAACCCAGAATTGAATCCAAACCATTTCTGACTGTAATTTGGCAGTAAAACTTCGAACATCTTCATGCTTCCAACCATTAGTATTTCCCCAATTACCAAGTTGCTTTGCTTCAAGAAGGCTAAATGGCATAAAAAGTTGTTCGGGTTGGTTAAATGCACCATTGTTTAAGTCGTAATATTTGATGGTTAGTGGCCAATTTTTTGTAACGCCAATCACTTCGTAACTAGCATCGTCAAGGTAAATAACCTGACCCACTGAATTTTTGCCAGCAAATAACTTATTGTTTAACTCCTCGCTAATGACAACAACGGGCGCTGCATTGTCTTCTTGTTGCTGTGACCACTTGCTACCATGTAAAAATTCGAGGTCAAACATATTAAAAAATTCAGGAGTGGTAAGTCTTGCACTTTGACTAAACGGTTTTACTTTGTCAGAGTCTATGTAAACAGAAAAGCCACTTCGTACCATTTTTAAACGTTGAGCACCTACTTGGGATTGATAAAGATTTGCAGCATCTTGATAAGTTAGTTGAAGAGGCTGGTTATCTGACGTCCACCATGTGCTTCCATCATCCATTATCTGTAATTGCACACTAAAAAGCTGACTGCTCTTGTCCGGGATTGGATCGGCCGACATCATGTGATACACACTCAGACTAGTCATGGTGATGCCTATACCAATTGCTATGGCAAGTACCATTAAAAAGCTTACGAGTGGTGTGCGCTTAAAGCTACGCCAACTCAGATCAATATAATGAACCAGCATGAATTATACTCCTTGTGCGACTTTTATTGGCTGTGTACCTTGGTACAAAGTAAAGTCAGCAAGTTGTCCATCAACTACTTGAATGTTGCGCGGTGCACGGCGGGCTAATTCGCTGTCATGTGTCACCATTATAATTGTGGCGCCATCGCGATTTATTTGCTCAAGTAATTCCATCACTTGGCGAGCCATTAGGCTGTCTAAGTTACCGGTGGGCTCATCGGCAAGTAAAAAACGTGGTTCGCCGGCAAGTGCGCGGGCTATAGCGACGCGTTGTTGCTGGCCGCCAGAAAGTTGTAGAGGTAAATGCTTAGCGCGGGAGGCTAAGCCTACTTGTTCTAAACATTGCTCTATTCTACGTTTACGTTCTTTTGCTTTAATACCTCTATAACGAAGAGGTACTTCAATATTTTCATAGAGGTTTAAATCTGGTATTAAATTAAAACCTTGAAAGATAAAACCAATTTTTTGATTTCGGCAATCGGCACGTTGGTTGTCGTTTAGGCTACCCACGTTTACACCATCTAAAATATAATCACCTTCACTAAAGGGTTCTAACATTCCGGCAATATTTAAAAAAGTAGTTTTCCCAGAGCCGCTAGGGCCTGTGACAGCTATAAATTCGCCTTCATTTACATTTAAATTAAAGTCTCTTAATGCGTGAGTTTGAACCATTTCAGTTTGGTATACTTTACTTATGTTTTTCATTTGTAACATGGTTTTTCCTTAAATTGGCGCTGGTTGAGAGCGCTTCTAATTTAATAAAAGCGTGTCTGCTTGGTTAAATTGGTTGTAGCTAGAAATTATTATTTCGTCGTTTTCATTTAAGCCGCTTAAAATTTCTACCGCGTTAATGCTGGTGGCACCTACGGATATAGGTATACGTCTTGCAAAATTACCGTCTATTTTATATGCAACAATGCCGCCTTGTTGCATAAAAGCGCCTCGCTTTACCTGCAGCACATTTTGGCGATTGTCGAGTAAAATACGCGCGGTTAAACGTTGATTTTGGCGAATGTTATTGCTGTTGCTTGTAAAGCGAACACGTGTGGTTACTTCGCGATTATTAACTTCGGGTGATATAGCCGATAGCACCCCCATTATTGTTTCGTTCCCTAATTTAAGCTCTACGTCCATACCTAACCCGAGTTCGTTTGCGTAACTTTCTGGCACCTGCAACTGTGCTTCAAAATGACTTAAATCAACGAGTGTCATCAGAGGCTGACTTTGCGTGACGGCTGCTTTTTGTTGCACAAGCAGATTACCAACAATGCCTGTCACTGTGGCCCGAATTGACAGCTCATTTACTTTTCTATGTAATTCATCAACGATCAGCTGCTGACGCTCTACATCACTTTTAGCAGCTTGCAATTCAAATGCGAGTGTATCTTTAGCAAGTGCCACCTCTTGCTGTGCGTGTTTATAGGTAAGCTGAGCACGTGATAAGTCGTCTATTGCTTTTTCAAGGTCTATTTGGCTTATTAAATGCTTTTTAATTGATAGTTTTGCGCGACGATCTTCTCTTTGTGCTGCGTTTAATTCTACACTTGCCATATCGAGTGTTTTTGTAAGGGTTAAAGTGTCTCTTCTTGATTGTAGGTGTTGCCTTTTAAGTTCACCCTCTAAGCGTTGTAATACGGATTGTTGTTGTTTTAATTCATTGGTAAGTTCAGGGCTATGAAGAACAGCAAGCTCGTCGCCTTTGGTAACTGTATCGCCAGCTTTAACGTGCAAGCTTACAAAGCCTCTCTCTGGGCTGTAGATATGTGGCGCATTGGCGGCAACAATTTTTCCACTTGCGGCTACATCGCGAACAAGCGTTTTAATTTCTACTTTTGCTATTTGCACCTTTTCTTGGCTAAATGATTTAGTTGCATCCGAGCCTGACATAACTCCATAAGTAGCAGCAATAATAAGTAACAACACAGCGATAATTAAAAGAAAACGTTTTTTATGGTTTGCGAGTGTTTTAACTTGTATGTCTTGAGCACTGGTATCTTTAATCATTATTCAACCCTAACTAAATGAATTTATATTTTTTTCAAACATGACATAAAGTAGTGCTGCAAAAATGGCGGCTAGTGGCGAGAGTAAAAATAAGCTTAAAGTGAACATAATTCTTCCAAATAATAATTACTAAATTACACTATACGATTAGCATGCCAAAATTTAACCTATTGATATTAATATACTTAATAATTTATTTATTAAAGTAATATGTCCGCGGACACTTTATGTGTCCGCTTCGGACACATAAAAAGCAATATATAAAGAGTAAATACTGCGTTGCGGGTACAAGAAAACCAATAACGTCGCAACTACAGTGAACTCAAAGTGTAAGTGTATTTTAAAGCTAAGCTACTCAGGCGATTAAATAGCGGGGTGACATTTAAGCTTTGACTGGTTTTATTTTTCTATTTACGAATAATTAATCAAAGTAATGAGTGGTTAAATTACAGTTTTTAAGCTGAATGAAGAATAAGGAACATAATTCTACCTGTATTTATCCCTTTTATAATTCGTTAATGAAAAGGGGTAATATTATTTGCATAATCCCCACATTTTATAAATTCCTATAATTGAATATTTATTCACTAATATTTAGGTTTACGTTTACGTAAACTGCGTTTTGATTTAGAGCTATTTTTACAAAATGTTAAACTTGACACCAGTGTCATGAAAAAATAACGATGAAAACACCGCTAAATGTTAATAAAAATGATAAAAAAGAAATCTTGCTATGAAGTGAGAAATATTCAAGAATGTGAATATGTATTCAAATTACTGTTGACTCTATTTGATATAGAGGCTAGTTTTGACCGGCTGTTAGCAAATCGTCGAGCAGTTCATTAACGCTAACAGTGAAGCAAGGGGAGGGGTCTATGTTATACGACTCGAAATTAGAGAAAGAAAATTGTGGCTTTGGCTTAATTGCCCAAGTTAATGGTCAGGCTAGTCACCGGCTTATTCGTACTGCTATTACTGGGTTGGATCGTATGCAACACCGTGGCGGTATTTCTGCTGATGGTAAAACAGGCGATGGCTGTGGTTTGCTTTTGCAAAAACCAGATAGTTTTTTCCGTGCTATTGCAAGTGAGCATAACTGGCACCTTGGTAAAAACTATGCAGTAGGCATGATCTTTTTAAATTCAGATCCTGTTTTAGCACAAGCTGCAAAGGAAATTCTTAGCGAAGAATTAGAAAAAGAAACGCTAAATATTTTAGGCTGGCGCGAAGTGCCTACCGACCCATCAATGCTGGGTCCAATTGCTGTGCAGCAATTACCGGGCTTTGAGCAAATTTTTGTAAGCGCACCTGAAGGTTGGCGTTCAAAAGATTTAGAACGTCGCTTATACGTAGCGCGCCGTCGTGCTGAAAAACGTTTAGCAGACGATGAATCATTTTACATTGCAAGTTTATCTGGATTAGTGACTATCTATAAAGGCCTTATGATGCCTGCAGATTTGCCTAATTTTTATTTAGACTTAGCTGACATTCGTATGACCAGCGCAATTTGTGTTTTCCATCAGCGCTTTTCAACAAACACACAGCCTCGTTGGCCACTTGCTCAGCCTTTCCGTTATTTAGCGCATAATGGTGAAATTAACACCATTGAGGGTAACCGTCAGTGGGCTCGTGCTCGCTCGTATAAATTTTCGTCTCCACTTATTCCAGATTTACAAAGCGCAGCGCCGTTTGTTAATGAAACAGGCTCAGATTCGTCAAGCCTCGATAACATGCTAGAGCTATTTTTAGCCGGTGGCATGGATTTATTCCGTGCAATGCGCATGCTTGTGCCGCCTGCATGGCAAAAAAACCGTGCTATGGATGACGATTTACGTGCATTTTATGACTTTAACTCTATGCACATGGAGCCATGGGACGGTCCTGCGGGGATTGTTATGTCAGATGGCCGCTTTGCAGCCTGTAACTTAGACCGAAATGGTCTTCGTCCTGCGCGTTATGTAATTACACAAGATGGTTTTATTACTCTTGCTTCTGAAGTGGGCATTTGGGATTACACCGCCGATGAAGTAGTTGAAAAAGGCCGAGTGGGTCCGGGTGAGCTTTTAGTAATTGATACCAAATTGGGGAAAATTTGGCACTCAGACGAAATCGACCAAGATTTAAAATCTCGCCATCCTTATAAGTCGTGGCTTGAAGAAAATGTTAAGCGCTTGACTCCCTTTGAAGAATTAAAAGAGCAAGATGCAGGCAATCGTTCATTTGACGATGAAACGTTAGCTAAATATCAAAAAATGTTTGGTTATACCAATGAAGAGTTGGATAGCGTTATTCGTGTAATGGGTGAAAACGGGCAAGAAGCGACTGGCTCAATGGGTGATGACACTCCGTTTGCTGTGTTAAGCGAAGGGCATCGTTCACTATACGATTATTTCCGTCAAAAGTTTGCACAAGTCACTAACCCGCCAATTGATCCTCTTCGCGAAAACCATGTTATGTCTTTGGCTACGTGTATTGGTAGCGAACAAAATGTGTTTAATGAAACAACAGGGCACGCTAAGCGCTTACAGTTCGATACACCTATTTTAATGTATGCAGACATGCAGCAGCTACTAAATGCAGATGAAGCGCATTACAGCTATTGTAAAATTGATATTACTTACACTGTTGAAGAAGGCTTAGAAAACGCAGTTAAACGCATTTGCGATAAAGCAAAAGAGAAAGCAGCTGCTGGCTCTATCATGCTTATTTTAACTGATCGTAATTTTGACGATGTAAACCTACCTATCCCTGCGGCTATGGCTGTAGGTGCAGTGCAAAAGTGTTTGGTTGATAACAATTTACGCTGTGAATCAAACATCATTATTGAAACGGGTAGCGTAAGAGACCCTCATCAATTTGCAGTGTTACTTGGTTTTGGCGCAACAGCTATTTACCCATACCTAGCGTATGAGTCGTTAGTTGCGATGAGTGACAGTAAAATCATCGATAAATCTTACTGCGAGGTAACCCTTGCTTATCGTAAAGCAGTAAACAAAGGCTTATACAAAATAATGTCTAAAATGGGCATTAGTACAGTCGCTTCTTACCGCTGCTCAATGTTATTTGAGGCGGTGGGTTTATCAGATGCTGTTGTTGATATGTGTTTTAAAGGTGTGGCTAGCCGCATTAAAGGCGCATGTTTTACAGACTTTGATGACGATCAACAAAGCTTACACAAGCTTGCTTTAAGTAAGCGTAAGTTACTTAGCCATGGTGGTTTATTTAAATACGTACATGGTGGTGAATACCATGCATACAACCCAGATGTGATCCAAACACTGCAGGTAGCAGTTCGCTCTGGTGAATACAGAGATTACAACGAGTATGCAAAGCTTGTTAACAATCGCCCTATTTCAACATTACGCGATATGCTGGCTCTTAAATTACCAGAAAATGGAATTAGTATTGATGATGTAGAGCCTGCAGAAGCGCTTTACAAACGCTTTGACTCAGCTGCGATGAGTATTGGTGCTTTATCGCCAGAGGCACATGAAGCACTCGCAATTGCAATGAATCGCCTAGGTGGTTGTTCAAATTCAGGTGAAGGTGGTGAAGATAAACTTCGTTACGGCACAGAGAAAAACTCACGTATTAAGCAAGTTGCCTCAGGTCGATTTGGTGTTACACCGCATTATTTACGTAGCGCAGATGTAATTCAAATTAAAGTAGCGCAGGGTGCAAAACCAGGTGAAGGCGGGCAACTTCCGGGTGAAAAAGTAACACCTTACATTGCTAAGCTTCGCTATTCGGTACCTGGCGTGACGTTAATTTCACCGCCACCACATCATGATATTTATTCTATTGAGGATCTTGCTCAGCTAATTTTCGATTTAAAGCAAGTAAATCCAAAAGCACTTGTATCAGTAAAACTAGTGTCGGAACCGGGTGTTGGCACGATAGCAACGGGTGTAGCTAAAGCATATGCTGATTTAATTACTATATCTGGCTACGACGGCGGCACAGGCGCAAGTCCGCTTACATCTGTAAAGTATGCAGGCAGCCCATGGGAATTAGGCTTAGCTGAAACACAACAAGCCCTTGTAGAAAATGGTCTTCGCCACCGCATTCGTTTGCAAACAGATGGTGGTTTAAAAACAGGTTTAGATATTATTAAAGCCGCTATTTTAGGTGCTGAAAGCTTTGGTTTTGGTACGGGCCCTATGGTGGCATTAGGGTGTAAATACTTACGTATTTGTCATTTAAATAACTGTGCAACCGGTGTTGCAACCCAAGACGAAACACTTCGTCAAAAGCATTACCATGGCTTACCTGAAATGGCGATGAACTACTTTAAGTTTATTGCACAAGAAGCGCGTGAAATCATGGCAAGCTTAGGTGTTGCAAACTTAACAGACCTAATTGGTCGTCTTGATTTACTTGAAGCAATTGAGGGCAAAACAGCCAAACAGAAAAAGATAGATTTATCTTCTGTTATTGCGCAGCCAAACAATCCAACAGGCGAAACGTTATTTTGTAGCGCGCCAAATAGCTCACATTATTTAGGCGAGCTTAACGAAAGCCTATTAGGAAAAGCGCAAGAAGCGATTGATACTTCAAGTGGTATTTCACTTGTTAGCCGAATTTGTAATACAGACCGTTCAGTTGGTGCAATGCTATCAGGCTACATTGCTGATAAACACGGAAATCAGGGTATGGCGGCTGACCCGGTAGCAATCGAGCTCCATGGCACGGCTGGTCAATCGTTTGGTGTTTGGAACGCAGGTGGGCTTGAAATGACCCTCGTTGGTGACGCTAATGACTACGTTGGTAAAGGCATGGCTGGTGGTAAGCTAGTTATTCGTCCGCCAGTGGGTTCATCATTTGAAAGTCATAAAGCAACGATTATTGGTAATACCTGTTTATACGGTGCAACGGGCGGTAAATTGTTTGCTGCAGGGTGCGCAGGTGAGCGCTTCGCAGTTCGAAATTCAGGCGTGCAAGCAGTTGTTGAAGGCGTTGGCGATAATGGCTGTGAATACATGACCGGTGGTGTTGTGTGTGTGCTTGGTAATGTAGGTGTTAACTTTGGGGCGGGTATGACCGGTGGTTTTGCCTATGTTTTAGATGAGCGAAACGACTTTGAGAAACGCATAAACCCAGAGCTTGTCGAAGTTGTGACATTAGAAGCGTTAACGTCACACCAAGAGCACCTACGTGGATTAATTGCTGAGCATTTAGAGCTAACAGGCTCATGCAGAGCAGAAAGTATTTTAGCTAATTTTGAGCTCTACTTACCTATGTTTAAATTAGTAAAACCTAAATCAAGTGACGTAAAAAGTTTACTCGGGCACCGCGCCCGTAGTAGTGCCGAACTACGTGTTCAGGCGCAATAAGGGGGCAGTATGAGCGAAAATGTATATCAATTTATAGACGTGCAGCGTGTAGATCCACGCAAAAAGCCAATTTCGTCACGTAAAAAATCATTTGTAGAAATTTACGAACCCTTTTCAGAAAATCAGGTTAACTCTCAAGCTGATCGTTGCTTGGATTGTGGTAACCCATACTGTGAATGGAAATGTCCGGTACATAATTACATTCCACAGTGGCTTAAACTAATTCGCACAGGGCGTATATTAGAAGCTGCGGAGCTTTCTCATCGAACAAACAGTTTGCCTGAAGTATGTGGCCGTGTTTGTCCTCAAGACCGGTTGTGTGAAGGCTCATGTACGCTCGATGAAGAGTTTGGCGCAGTAACGATAGGTAACATTGAAAAATATATTACCGATACCGCGTTTAAAATGGGCTGGAAGCCAGACATGTCTTACGTAACATGGACTGACAAAAAAGTAGCTATCATTGGTGCAGGGCCCGCGGGCTTAGGTTGTGCGGACATTTTAGTTCGAAATGGTGTTAAGCCTGTTGTGTTTGACCGTCACCCAGAAATTGGTGGATTACTCACATTTGGTATTCCTTCTTTCAAACTAGAGAAAGAAGTGATGCAAAAGCGCCGTGAGATTTTCACTGAAATGGGCGTAGAATTTAAGCTGAATGTTGAAGTAGGTGTAGATATCACTATGGATGATATTTTAGCCGACTATGATGCTGTATTTTTAGGCGTGGGTACGTATCAGAGCATGCGTGCAGGGCTTGAAAATGAAGATGCGCCGGGTGTTCACGATGCGCTGCCGTTTTTAATCGGTAACACTAACCGAGTTATGGGTTATGATGAAGCGAATCAAGCTTATATTGACATGGCGAATCAGAAGGTCGTTGTATTAGGAGGTGGTGATACTGCGATGGACTGTGTAAGAACGTCTATACGACAGGGTGCTGCAAAAGTAACGTGTGCGTACCGCCGTGATGAAGAAAATATGCCAGGCTCTAAGCGTGAAGTAAAAAATGCCAAAGAAGAAGGGGTTATATTTACATATAACGTTCAACCTAAAGGCATTGTGCTAGACGCTAACGGCCATGTTGCAGGCGTAAAAATGGTTAGAACTAAGCTGGGTGAGCCAGATGCGAATGGTCGTAGCCGCGCAGAAGAGGTCGCCGGTTCAGAGCATGTTATTGAAGCAACACAAGTAATTATGGCGTTTGGTTTCAAGCCACACAAAATGGACTGGTTAGAAAAGTATGACGTAGAAATAAACCACTGGGGCGGTATTAACGCACCAGAGCAAGGTGAATTTACACATCAAACAACTAACCCTAAAATATTTGCTGGTGGCGATATAGTGCGTGGTTCGGATTTAGTAGTAACCGCTATTTTTGAAGGCCGTAACGCAGCTGAAGGTATTATGGATTATTTAAAAGTTTAATTTAATATTTTCAGAAATCGACAATTTAAAAGCAAGCCAAGTGGCTTGCTTTTTTTGTGCTTGAAACGAATTAGGTACCATTTATTTTTAACCATTTTATTTTAGATGATAATTTGGTCGTATTACCAAGCTACACTCATGAATAGTTTTAAGATTCATAAACTTATAATTTGTTAAAAAAGGTACTAGTATTAATTTTACATCAGTAATACTTTAATCTTGATTTAACTGCTGAAAAAGGGGAGTATTGAGTGTTACTCAGAAAAATTGGTGATAACTTTGCTGAAAATTAACTCAATAATATAAGAAAAATAGCGCTTATTATGCATGAACATTCAAATAATCCAGAAAGAAAACTAATAGTTAGATTTTTCTCATCAATAGGCTTTATAGCAACCTTGGTGATGGGCTGCATTGCATTGACCAACAGCGATTATTTTTTATTTTTTACCTTAATATGTTCTTCGCTAGTTTACGCATGGGCGCTTAGTGTTTATAAAAACCTTGAAAAGTCAGCTAGTGCTATCCTTTATAACCTTTATGCATTGATGATTTACCTTGTTTTAACTGGAGGCGCGCAGGGAACTGGTCCGATTTGGATATTCATAGTTTCGCCAGTCACATTTTCAATTAGAGGCTTAAAGCGCGGTATCGTTGATATTGTTTTGTTTTTATTAGCGGTTATATTAGCTTTTTATTGCGCGCATACCTTTAGTATTTATAACTATCAACCTGATCAATTTCCCTATCGAGTTATATTTTCATTTATTATTGTCGCAATGTTGAGTGGCTTTTATGAAAACTCAAGGGAAAAATACAATCAAAAAATATTAGCACTGAGTAAAAAAAATGAACTGTTGGCGACTATTGACCCTTTAACGGGGTTACCAAACAGACGCTTTACAATGAATAAGCTTAGTGAATTTAAATTAGCGCTCACGAAGGAGCAAACACCGTTTGTACTTATTTTGTGCGATGTAGACAATTTTAAAAAAGTTAACGACGAGTACGGGCATAGTTTTGGTGATGAAGCGCTCATACACTTAGCTAATATTTTAAAGCAACATATTCCTAATAATGCCGTTGCATCACGCTGGGGCGGGGAGGAGTTTTTGATTGCAATTCCTAATGTATTTAACGCAAAGGGCGTAGAAATCTCAAATAAAATACATGCCGCGCTAAAACAATTTCCTGTTAATACATCTTTTGCGAGCTTAAGCTTAACGATTAGTATGGGGGTTGTTCAATCCCATGAAAGCGATTCTATAGACATTGATATCAAGCGCGCAGATGAATTGCTTTATAAAGCTAAAGAGCAAGGTAAAAATAAGACTTGCTCAGAGTAGTTTTATTATTCCATTGAGAACGAATCAAGTGTTGACTTAACTTTAGCAATACGTCTTTTTAAACTCATGCAACAAAATACATTACACAGTATTTGGGTGAGCAAAACACATGTATAACTAAAAATTAAATTATTCGAATTACCATCCTGGTAACTCATTAAATTGTAAACACTAAGAATCAGCTGAACGAATAACGTTACATTTAAAAAGCTCATTAAGTGTTTCTTGAATTGTGTGTGTTTGTATCGGCTAAATAAAGTTAACAATAGACTAATTAAAACCAGTAGCCAGCTTACAATAATAAGAATTAAAGCAGTATTAGTAATCATATAAAGGCCTTGCTGAAAATTGAAACCCTAGTTGGTTATTAATTAAACCTAAATTACACATGCGCTTTTTATTAACTCTTTTGCGTTTGCTTTTGCTGTTTTACTAACATTGTCGCCGCCAAGCAACCTTGCTATTTCGTCTACTCTACCATCTTTTGTTAGTGCCAGCATATTGGTAAAGGTTTCACCTTTAGCAATTTCTTTTGCTACAAAAAATTGCTGATGCGCACTACTTGCAACCTGCGGCAAATGGGTAACACAGATCACCTGAGTCGATTTACCAAGTTGCCTTAATAACTTTCCAACAGCAGAGGCTGTAGGTCCAGAAATACCTACGTCTACTTCATCAAATATCAATGTTGGTGTTGTTACTTTTTGGGCAATAATAACCTGAATGGCTAAGCTAATACGCGAAAGCTCACCACCAGACGCCACCTTAGCCAAAGGCTGAAGGGGCTGCCCTGGGTTGGTCGATACTAAAAACGAAACGCTATCATGCCCTAAAAGATTGGGGGCGCGCTCAGGATCTTCAGTAAGCGATATTTCAAATACACCATTTTCCATGGATAAATTTGCCATACTTTCGCTTATTAAGGTGTTTAAGGTATTAGCATAACTTCTGCGGCTAATACTTAGCGCTTCACTTGCTTGCTTGTAGTCAAGCAATGCATCGTTTATTTCAGAGTCAAGTTGCTCCAAACGCGAACTATTATTACTAATTGACTCGAGTTCTTTTGAAATTGACTGATGAAATTCAACTAATCCTTGCGGTTTTATATGGTGCTTACGAGCTAAGTCCATTGCGCCACTTAACCTATTTTCTATCTCTGTTAAACGGGCTGGGTCTAAATCAACTTGTTCCGTATAATTGCGAATTTCTCGGCTAGCTTCTTCTACTTGAACAGCAGCTTCTTCTAACATTGCAGCCACACTTGCTAAGCTTTCATCATATTGTGCTAAATCTGCAAATTGTTGTGCGCTGTGCTGTAAAACAGAACACGCGCTTTGTTCTTCACCTTCATATAGGTATTGCAGCTCTTTTTGACATGACTCTAAAATGGTTTGGCTATTACTTAGCTTGTAATGTTCGGCTTCAATTTGTTCAAACTCACCGTCTTGTAACGCAAACTCGTCAAGTTCTGCCACTTGGTATTCTAGTAGCTGTTTTTGAGCGGCTTGTTGTAATTGCTGTTGCTCAAGCTGTTTAAATTCTTTTTGAAGGTTGGCAAATTGTTTATAACTTTCAGTTACTTTTACAACCAAGTCTTGATGGCCAGCATATGCATCAAGTAGTTGTAATTGATGTTCAGCTTTTAAAAGGTGTTGATGAGCGTGTTGCCCATGTATAGAAATTAAATACTGTCCTAGCTCTTTTAGTTGAGCTGCTGTAACAGCGCTGCCATTAATATAGCTTTTGCTGCGACCATTTTTGCAAACAACGCGTCTAAGTAGGCATTCATCGTCGTTACTCGTTAGCATGTGCTGTTCTAAAAAAGCCTGAGCGAGCGGGAGTGCACTTATATCAAATTGGGCACATACTTCAGCTTTGTCTGCAGAAGGTCTTACAGCAGAGGCTTCAGCACGCTCGCCTAAACACAATGAAAGTGCATCAATGGCAATCGATTTACCCGCGCCGGTTTCCCCCGTGATCGCTGTCATGCCGTTATGCCATTCAGTGCTTGAGTTACTTACAATTGCAAAATTTTTAATTTCTAAACCAACTAACATACTGTTTATCCATCCAGTTAATTAACTGGTAATTTATACAGTGTTTAGCTTTTTTGCAAATTAATTTTTTATTATTTAGGCAATATTAACATGTTGATTGAGTTGGTTGTTTGGGTCTTGATTTTCTGGAATGTATTCATTTTCTTCATTATCAAGGGGTTGTAGCAAGTCGTTGGTTTTAATTAATTCGATAAGGTTTGGTAACGCCTCTGAGTAAAACGTTTTGTTATACGAAATACCTTGCTGTGGAAGTTCAGACACAAAATACTGGATATTTTCTTCCAAGCTTTGGCCATTGCCTATTTGGTTCGCTTTAGTCAGTTCGTTAGATAAAGTATTGATTAATAGATCAGATACATCTTCAAGGGTTTGTAAATTCTCGTCAGTATGCTTTTGAACTACAAAAAAGTTGGAAACGATTGCTTGAATTCGAGGTGCGTATTTAGGGCGAAGAATTTTCGCCTCTACTAGCTCATTTAATTTTGACTTTAGACGGGCGCCAACTTGTGATACACGTTCGTTAAATTGCTTTTTTTGAGCTTCAATTGCTTTGCGACGATTGCTTTCTATTTTTAAGTAGGTTGCTAGAAGTGTAATTAACAGTAGCAAGGCAAAAAAAACGACATATGTCATTGCTATTTGTTCCTAAAAATTGGTGTATTATTGTTGTAATCTGCATTTTGCGCTAAAGACAACGCTTTAGCAATAAAATTAGTATAAACGACTGCCCCAATTTAATTTCGTACGTAAAACGTTGTAGTAAGAGTAGTTTTTTGGATGAATTAACCGCAATTTTTTATCTGCTTTTTTAATGACGACTTCATCACCAGGTAAAACGGCAAGCACAACGTGGCTGTCGCAGCTGACTTGCAAGCTGTCAGTATTGTCTAAACTAAGTTTTAGCCTCACTTCGTTATCGGCATCTACCACTAATGGCCTGCTTGATAACGTGTGCGGAAACATAGGCACCAAAGATATTGCATTTAGTTCAGGCGTTAATATTGGACCCCCACCAGAGAGTGAGTAAGCAGTTGATCCTGTTGGCGTAGATACAATTAGCCCATCAGAGCGCTGAGAGAATACAAAGTCGCTATTTATAAATGCCTCAAACTCAATCATATGAGCTACTTTATCTGCATGTAATACGGCTTCGTTTACCGCTAAATTGGCACTTTTTAGTTCATTGTGACGATAAACTTCTACTTCCAATAAAAAGCGATTCTCTTCTATAAACTCACCACTTAGAACATGCTCTAGGCTAGCTTCAAAACCTTCAGGGTTTAAGTCGGTTAAAAAGCCAAGGTTACCTCGGTTAACGCCAATTACAGCAATGTTAAATCGAGCAAGTACGCGCGCAGCTCCTAACATATTTCCGTCACCGCCAACCACAATTGCAAGGTCGGCTTGCTCTCCTAAATCAACCAGTTTAACAAGGTTTTCTTTGGGTACATCGACTAACTGTCCACCAGTGCGTTTTTCAACAATCACTTCAAAACCAAGTGCCAGTAAAAATGTATGCAAACGCTGCAAAGTGGCAGCCGCTTTTGGGTGGTTTGGTTTGCCAATAAGGCCAATAGTATTGAAAGGAGAGTTCATAATCTGCACACTAAAAGTTTTGATGGTTGTAGAGTAACTCAAAAGCAAAGTGTTTGAAAATACAGATTTTACCTAAATGAGTATGATTCAATTTAGTTTAAAATAAATTTGTTTTATATTGTTCAACAAAGGGGAAATGACTTGAAATAGCAGCAAATGCCCCGATATACCTTTCATGCAACAAGATGTAGATATCATGAAATTAAATCCGCGCGATCAGCAAATATTTTCAGCTGTAATGAACATGTACTGTAACGGTGAGGGATTGCCCGTTCCATCAACAAAAATTGCCAAGCTAAAAAGCATGGCTGTGTGTTCAGCAACCGTTCGTAATGCAATGGCCCGTCTTGAAAAAGTAGGTTTATTGTATTCCCCCCACACTTCTGCAGGACGAGTACCTACAGATGAAGGGTTTAATTATTGGTTTGATGAGTTTTTTCCATTATCAGATATTGCTAGTTACTGGGAGCCAGAACAAGCACAGCTAGTTGAATTGGCACATGGCTTGAGTCAAAAGTATCAGGTATGCTGTTGTGTTGGTTTACCGCAAGTGAGCTCACAGCATGTATTTAGGGTTGAAGTACTTGATTTTGATTCTACCGATTGGCTTATTTTATTGATAGATCGCGCAGGCCAAAGTCATAATATTTGCATTGATAAACCACATGATGCTTCAGATACGGTTCGGTACCAGTTTGCAACGTGGTTAAATACAGTATTTAGTCAACAAACATTGATGGAAGGCTTGTATAGAATGCAAGCAATGGCAAACACAGCGCCTAAAAACTGTCATGATTCACTTACTCAATGGACACGGCAGCTAAGTCAAAAGTTAGGTTCAGATAATAGTATTGTTGTGGGTGAAAACTACCTTTATAAAAAAATAAATTGTGAGCAAAGCCTAAATATAGGCGTGTCATTTCTAAATTTTGTTGAAGATGCACTGGCATTTAAAAATGGTGTTTCGGTGATCAGTGGTAAAAAACTTCCGTTTAGTGAATGTAACGATCTAATAACCATCAGCGTTCCTTACTTTCAAAACCAAGAATACCAAAGCCGCTTTTGTATAATCTGCCCAAAATCAGCGCAAATAGAACAAATAATCCAAGAATTTAAATTAATTGAGTCATCGAACTCTTGAATCTTTTTATTCAATCCCCATAATTACCGCAATTGAAAAGAATTGGAGCATGTATTTTATGTCTGAGCAGACACAAAACCCAGAGCAAGAAGTAGAACTAAACGAAGAAATTGAACAAATGCAAGCAGATGTAGAAGCAGCCGTGGATGCCGCTGAACAACATGCAGAAGAACAAAGCCCTGAAGCTGAAATTGCGATGCTTTACGCAGAGCTAGAAGCTGCTAAGCAAACTATTGCAGACCAAAAAGACGGTGTGATCCGTGCCGCTGCTGACGTTGATAACATTCGCCGTCGTGCTGCACAAGATGTAGAGAAAGCACACAAATTTGCACTTGAAAAGTTTGCTAACGAATTACTTCCTGTGATTGATAATCTTGAACGCGCTATTGAGTTTTCTGATAAAGAAAACGAAACGTTAAAGCCGTTGCTTGAAGGCATTGATATGACAGTTAAAAGCTTTAACGATGCTGTTGCTAAATTCGGTGTTGAAATTGTTAACCCACAAGGCGAGCAATTTAACCCAGAGTTCCATCAAGCTATGTCAATTCAGCCAAGCAACGATGTAACACCAAACACAGTTCTTGCTGTAATGCAAAAAGGCTACACATTAAATGGTCGTTTATTACGCCCGGCAATGGTTATGGTTTCAAAAGCGGCTGATGCTTAATTTAGCCGTTTAACACTTTAAAAATGCCTCAGATTGAGGCATTTTTTTTGTCTTTTTTATAATGAATTATTTGCACTAATATAGTCAGTAGTACCGCGCTAAACATGAGGCTCGAAAACGGCACAGAGCTTTGAGCATGCATAACAGCAAGAATGGGGCCTACCAAGGCACCGCTGCCAAACCTAAGCGTACCAATAACGGCAGTAGCCGTGCCGGTGTTTTTTTCAAACTTCATGAGTATTAAAGAATCTGCATTACTGGCAGTGACCCCTAAACTCATCATTAATGGTGCAATTGCTGCCACTATATAATAAAGCGATAAATGTAAAATACTAAAAGTTAAAAGGCACAACCCTGATATAAAACCGCATACCAATCCAACATATAACATTTTGCGTGAACCAATACGCGGCACAATACGCGTATTTAAAAAGTTACCAAACATTAATGCCATCACATTAAAGGCAAATAATATCCCAAACAGTTGCTCCGACACTTTGTATAAGTCTAAATAAATAAAAGGCACTGAGGTTAAAAAGCAAAAAAAGCCAAACGATACAAACATTGAGCTTAAAATATCGGCGCGTGCATCGGTGTTACTCAACACAGTTTTATAACTGTCAAAAAATAAGGCTAAACCTTTTTTTTCACTGGTATGAATAGGTATATCAATTAAATATACTTGCACAAACACAAGTATTATAAAACTGTAAGCTGCTAATACTAAAAATATGGTAGACCAAACAGAAAACCCTAAAATAAAAGAGCCTACAGACGGCGCTATTAATGGTGCAACCATCATGATCATCGATACATACGACATACCTTTTGCCGTATTTTGCTGATAAATATGCCTAATGATTCCTGGCACGACTACCGTAGCAGCAGCACCAGTGAACGCTTGTATTGCCCTTAGTGCCCAAAAAGTATGAATTTCTGTTGTGAATGCTAACGCAGTAGAGGTTAAACCAAATAATGTTAAACCAATTTTAGCCAGTTTCCGGCGGCCAATTTGATCCGCTATAGGGCCAAAAAATAACATGCCCAATGAGTAACCTGCTAAATATATACTTAGCGATATTTGTACATTTGGCATACTAGTTTGTAAATTGTTCGCAATAACCAACATTGCGGGCAAATACATATCAATTGCAAGGGGGGTAATAGCGACAATACTTGCCAATAAAGGTAATAAAATACGGGTATTGAAAGACGTAGACGAGGCGCCCATACATAAACTCAAGGTAAATAAAACAAGGGCTATAGTGTAGCAGGGCATTGTATATGTATAAACGTAGTTTAGCCGGAACGTTACTTACTTCACCGCAAAGTACTTACCTTAAACCAATGATTTTAAACTGGCACTGTGTTTGCTATCCTACTTGCAGTATAAATGACTTAAGGTAATACAATGAAAAAATTGGTATTGGCACTAGTAGCAACGGCTGTTTTAGCAGGGTGTAAAACATCGCCAACAGGGCGTACTCAAATAGCGCTTTATTCGGATCAGCAAATGAGCGAAATGGGTACAGCTAGCTTTGCTGACATGAAAAAAAATCAGCCAATTAATAAAAATCCAAAAACCAATACATATGTAAATTGTATTGCTGAAAAAGTAATTGCCGTTTTACCTAATGAGTATGCGTCTCAAAACTGGGAAGTGGTGGTATTTGAAGATGATTCAGCAAATGCATTTGCTTTGCCTGGCGGTTACATTGGTGTTCATACCGGGTTACTAAAAATAGCGACTAATCAAGATCAAGTCGCCACCGTTTTAGGGCATGAGGTAGGGCACGTAATTGCAGAACACTCTAATGAACGTGTATCACAAAGCTCGTTGTTAAGTACAGGAATGCAATTGGGTAGTGTTGCGCTTGAAATGGGTAACGTGCAGTACCGTAATGAAATTATGCAAGGGCTCGGATTAGGCGCTCAATATGGTGTGATTTTACCGTTTAGCCGTTCTCATGAGTCTGAGGCCGATACCATTGGTCTTGATTTAATGGCTAAGGCGGGTTTCAACCCAAAAGAGTCGGTTACGCTTTGGGAAAACATGAGTACAGCGGGAAGCGGTGCAACGCCTGAATTTTTGTCTACCCACCCAGCACCAACGAGTCGTATTAATAATTTGCAGTCGCAAATGACAAAAGCACTAAGTGAGCAAAGTACTGCAAACTCACAAGGAAAAAGGCCACAGTGCTCACTTTAGTTGAGCTCTTAACAGTATAAAGCAGTGGCGTATAGTGTTGATGCGCTAATAAAATAAAACCCCTGAATGTAAATACTTTCTAGGGGTTTTATTTTGTCGGTTATGTGTATTTATGTGGGTTATTCAGCAGCGAGTGCTTCTTTAAATACAGTTTTAAAGCGCTCAAAGTCTTCTATATGTGGTAAGTGGCCTAAATTATCGAGTTCATATAATTTAGCATTGGGGATAAGCGATACGGCATTTTTGCCTAACTTATCGTATCGACCAAGCTCATAATCTACACCGGTTTTTTTCCAGTTTCGGCCTGGTCCTGTTCTATCGCGGGTACCAATAATTAACTCAACTGGCACGGCAAAATCTTTAAATTCAGTAATAACCGGTTGAGTGAAAATCATATCGTATGTTTTAGCATTAACCCACGCCATGTGAGCTTTGTCCGGCCCTTGTATTTGCCCAGTAATAAAGTCTGTTAATGCTGAATACGTAGCGTTCCATTTACCATCGTAATAGTTTTTTTGCTGATATTTTTTTACGCCCTTAGGCGTTTTAGCAAGCTCATTTTTATAAAAGAAGTTGGTGTCTTTGTATTCAACATAATGTAAGTAGTTTTCAAGCCCTATAGGGTTAAGCAAAACCAATTTAATTGTTGTATTGGGATACATTAAAGCAAAGCGACTTGCCAACATGCCGCCCATAGAATGGCCAACTACAATTGTTTGTTTTAAGTTAAGGGAGTCCATTAACGCATGTGTATGGTGGGCAAGCGATGCAAACGAATATTGATAGTTAGTAGGTTTGGATGATTTACCAAAGCCAATTTGATCAGGAATTAATACACCAAAGCCAAGCGATTGCAAGTACTGCGCTGTAGTCGTCCAATAATCAGCATTAAAATTTTTGCCGTGCATAAGTGTCACGGTAGGCATCTTTTCTTTGGTAGGCTTTAGGTAAATATACGCCATTTTTAAAGACTGCTTTTGTGATTCAACGCTAAAGTAATTTACTTTAAAGTCATATTGATAACTGCTTAAGAGGGCATCGTAAGATAGAGACTCTGTATTTACTTCACTACTTGCTAAAGCATTATTAGTTAAAGCTAAAAAGGCAGCAAAACACATCACTTTAATTGACATCATTTCATTATTCCTTCAAAGGTAAAGCATGAGGCTTAAAAGAAATACGACAATAACTAAGTATTTACAGCCATTCAATTAAATACTTTTATGGCATAAAAAAAGGAGCGCTTAATAGGGCTCCAATTTATGTGATTTTAACGCAGTGTAATTGCTTAAAAGGTCCACTCTACATGTATTTGCGGAACTGACTCTGTCACTTCAGTTCCTAGCTTGTTATGCCAGTATTGAAGCTCCATGCCGAGTAGCAACGTATTTTCTTTCATTTCAAAGGCATGGCCCATGTCCCATACTAAAATAGGTTGTGCGAGTATCCATGCCTCTACATCGTTTCCAAATTCGTCTTCACGTTCTGCAATGTATTCTGCGTGCCCTTTAAAGCTGAACTTTTGTGAGCCAATAGTAAAAGGGTATTCAAAAGCTACATCAAACATCCAACTATTTGTTTCTATGGGGGCGCCGCCTTTAGCAACACCTTCGCTGTCGTCAATATAGGCTGTTACTATCGTTTGAAAGAAGTTAAAACCTGGTACATCCCAGCTTAATTTAACACCCGGCAGGTATTTCACCATTTTAGCATCGCCAGCAATATTTATACCGCCAGTAAGGCCAACATCTAATAACGCACCGGTGCCAATTTTTTCACCGCTGAGCGCCGATAAGCTAACAGTTGAATACCATTCGCCGTAAAAATCGCTATCTTGATAGCCGTCAGCTTTATCGTCTTTACTGTAATCAATGAAAAAGAAGTTGTCGCCGTAATCGTAACCCGATGCATGTTGAACTGAGTAAACCGTGGTATCTGACTCTTGCTCAGTAAAAGGGTTTTTTTGGTCGCCATTGTTAATGTGTAATGCTGTGCTGCTCCAATTAGCGGCAAAAGCAGAAGACGATAAAGCAATGGATGTAAGGGTAAAAAAGGAGAGTATTTTATTTAATTTCATAATTTGTATTTAACTATAACTTGAGTGACACGCGAAAGCGCGCATTATAGCAAAAGTGATTAATATGTAGAGTAATATGTTGCAGCTTATTTTTAAGCTGCAACAGTGGGGCAAAGGTTTTAAGCTTTATTACGACGCAAACAAATTATTGCTATAGCGGTAAATGCTAAAATGAAACAATAATAAGACGATGTTGAGACTTCCCAAGGGCTAATTTTAAACGTAGCGCCAAGTAAAAGTGCTTGTGCTCCATAAGGTAAAGAGCCCTGAGTTACACAAGCAAAAATATCAAGTAGGCTTGCAGAGCGTTTGCCACTAATTTCACCATCGTCAGCGAGTTTTTTAGCAATAGGACCCGCCACAATAATTGAAACGGTATTATTGGCAATACAAATGTTACTTGTCATGACTAGGGCTGCAATGCCAAGTTGGTCAGCTACTTTACGGTGCCATTTAGCAATTACTTTAGTAATGGCTTGAATTTTTTGGGCAATGTAATCAAGGCCACCGTTAATGCGAATAAATTCTGAAAGACCACCAATAAACATAGAAAGTAAAAATATTTCCTGCATATCGGTAAAGCCTTGATAAATATCTTTAACAAAGCTAGACCCTTCGTAGCTACCGGTAAAGCCCATTAATGCAGCAAATATAATACCGCTAAATAACACAACAAATACATTTAGGCCTGCTACGGCGAGAACTAAAATAAAGGCATAAGGTAGCACTAACCAAATATCGTAATCTTGGGTTTCGACCACTTGCGCTGCAGGCGTAAGGTAAAACAATAAAGCGATTGTTAAAATTGCGGCTGGTACTGCAATTTTAAGGTTTTCTTTAAATTTATCTTTCATTTCACAACCTTGCGTTCGTGTAGCCGCAATAGTGGTATCTGAAATAATTGATAAGTTATCGCCAAACATAGCGCCAGACACAATAGTACCTGCCATAAGAGCTGGGTCTATACCTGTTTTGATCGACACCGCATAAGCAATTGGGCCAATCGCCCCAATAGTGCCCATTGATGTGCCCATGGCTGTAGATACAACCGCGGCAATTAAAAATAAACCAGGAAGTAATAGAGCGGGCGGTATCAGTGATAAACCCGCATTAACTACTGCGTCAACACCCCCTGTTGCACTGGCCACTGCAGAAAAAGCACCAGCAAGCAGGTAAATTAAACACATCGTAATAATGTTGTTATGCCCAGCGCCTTTTATAAAGGTTTCAACACATTGATTAACAGTGCCTTTATTAAGTATAAAGGCAAGCATAATGGCGGGTAATATTGCCACCGGTGCTGGGAGTTGATAAAAAGCGTAATCAACCCCTTGCGATTGCAGGTATAAACCAGAACCTAAAAATAGGGCTACAAATGTTAGTAGGGGTAGTAAAGAAAGTATTGCTTTGTTTTTATTAAATGATGGCTGCATCATAATCCTCGGAACCAATTAATTACCACAGCCAAAAATTCCTCTTTTAGCTGAATTTAGCAAGTCTATCTACGTTGTTAAAAGCTAACAAATAGTAGAACAATGCAGCGCCCGCAAGCCAAAGACCAAATCGACGCGAAAGGGAAGTTTAAATGTATAGATGGCTAAAGTAAACTGGTATTGTTATTATTCTTTTATTAAAGGGTTGACTGACTATTACATGACTTTTAGATAAAATCTACTAAGTACGTTACTTTCAGTGATTGATGTTAACTGAGCGGTATATACACTCAATATATACAAAACGATCGGTTTACGGTTTAAACAAAAATAAATTAAGGCATAGTGATGATTCGAATAGGTGTTTTTGGTGCTAATGGCAGAATGGGTTTAGCTTTATTGGAAGCCGCAACAATAAAAGAGCAAACACAACTAACAGGCGCCTATGTTCGCAGTGGGTCATCGTTAATTGGAGTTAATGTAAACCAAATAAATAGCGCTGCCGATAAGAGCGTATGTTTTAGCGACGAAAACACGCTCGAAAGTGTTGATGTTTTAATTGATTTCACCCTGCCAGATGGTATGCGTAGCCACTTAAAGCGTGCTGTTGAACAATCTCTTCCTTTAGTTATTGGCACAACAGGTTTAACGGCCGATGACATGGCATTATTAGAAAATGCTGCTAAACATATACCTATTGTATTTGCTCGTAACTACAGTGTTGGTGTAAATGTGTTACTAAATTTAGTTCAAACGGCTGCCACTAAGTTCGGTGACGATTTAGATATTGAGATATTTGAAGCGCATCACCGTCATAAAATCGATGCGCCATCGGGTACGGCTCTGGCAATTGGTGAGTCAATTGCAGATGCAAAAGGATGGAACCACGAAGAGGTTGCTGTATACGATCGAAGCCAAATTGAAACTGAAAAATCTCAAAACGAAATTGGTTATTCAGTCCTAAGAGGAGGTGACATAGTAGGTGAACATACCGCATATTTTGCCACAATGGGGGAAAGGCTTGAATTAACGCACAAAGCAAGTTCGAGAATGACCTTTGCGCTAGGCGCTATAAGAGCTGCAAGCTGGTTGCAAAATAAACCGGTAGGACTTTATGACATGCAAGATGTGCTCGATTTAAAGTAGTTTAGTATCTATTTTGGGTGTTTGGGTCTAATTTTAGCTAAAAGCACTTATTTGTTATGATTTACCAAATAATGTTAGACCTAAAACTCAACATCATGTAGTATACAGCCAATTTGCCAAAAATTACTAAATGCGTGTTTCCAATTATACCCAAGTGGCTAGTAAAATCAGGGGTTCAGTGGGAATGATAAGAGTTTTAGGCAAGAAAAAATGTTGAAGATTTAGCGGTTATATCGGCCTCATTTAAGACTGCGTAAAACAATTTAATCTCATACAAAATCTGGTTTTGACGATCCCTCTGGGTATTGGCGGGGTGATAAGCAATTTGCTTACTCCCGTTTTTTACTGTTAGGAGGTTTAACTTGACTAAATCCGCTCTGTTAGTCCTAGAAGACGGCACAGTGTTTCGCGGTACTGCAATCGGCGCTGACGGCATGTCAGTCGGTGAAGTGGTATTCAATACGTCTATGACTGGTTATCAAGAAATTTTGACTGACCCTTCGTACGCGGAACAAATCGTAACTTTGACGTACCCACATATCGGTAATACGGGTACCAACAGCGAAGACGAAGAAGCGAATCAAATATGGGCTAAAGGCCTAGTGATCCGTGATTTGCCACTGCTAGCAAGTAACTTTCGTAACGAGCAATCGTTAGATGATTACTTGAAAGAACGTAATATTTTAGGTATTGCGGACATCGACACCAGAAAGCTAACACGTATTTTGCGCGACAAAGGCGCTCAAAATGGTTGTATTATTGCTGGTGACGAACTAGACGAACAAAAAGCGCTACAAGCCGCGCAAGCCTTCCCAGGCTTAAAAGGTATGGATTTAGCAAAAGTTGTCTCAACCAAGGAAAATTTTGAGTGGCGCGAATCAAGCTGGACATTAGGCGAGGGGTTTAAAACCTTAGATACCGCCGATGAAAAGTTTCATGTTGTAGCCTATGACTTCGGTGTTAAGCGTAATATATTACGTATGCTTGTTGACCGTGGTTGTAAACTTACCGTAGTACCTGCACAAACTAGTGCTGCTGAAGTACTCGCATTAAACCCCGATGGTATTTTCTTATCTAATGGCCCTGGCGATCCTGAGCCATGTACATACGCAATTGACGCGATAAAATCATTTTTAGAAACCGACACACCCATTTTTGGTATTTGTTTAGGTCACCAGTTATTAGCGCTTGCTTCAGGTGCTAAAACAGAAAAAATGAAATTTGGCCATCATGGTGGTAACCACCCAGTTAAAGATCTAGACCGCGATGTAGTGATGATCACAGCGCAAAACCATGGTTTTGCAGCCCAAGAATCAAGCCTACCAAGCACGCTTCGTGCAACACACAAATCACTGTTTGACGGTACGCTTCAGGGTATTCATCGTACAGATAAGCCAGCATTTAGTTTTCAGGGTCACCCTGAGGCAAGTCCTGGCCCGCATGATGCAGCCCCATTATTTGACCACTTCATCGATTTGATGCAAGCGCGTAAACACTAATTTAACTGGAGTAATAATGCCAAAACGTACCGACATAAAAAGCATTCTTATCTTAGGCGCAGGCCCAATTGTTATTGGTCAAGCTTGTGAATTTGACTACTCTGGTGCACAAGCGTGTAAAGCACTTAGAGAAGAAGGCTATAGAGTTATTCTTGTTAACTCAAACCCAGCAACGATTATGACTGACCCAGAAATGGCTGATGCAACATACATCGAACCAATTCACTGGGAAGTAGTAGAAAAAATCATCGAAAAAGAAAAGCCAGATGCAGTCCTGCCTACAATGGGCGGCCAAACAGCATTAAACTGTGCACTTGATTTAGACAAGCACGGTGTATTGGCTAAGCATGGCGTAGAGTTAATTGGCGCAACAGCTGATGCAATAGACAAAGCCGAAAACCGTGAACGCTTTGACACTGCAATGAAAAATATTGGTCTTGAGTGTCCTCGTGCAGAGATAGCACACTCAATGGAAGAAGCTAAAGATACGATGAGCCGCATAGGCTTACCGTGTATCATTCGTCCTTCTTTCACCATGGGTGGCACCGGTGGCGGTGTTGCTTACAACATGGAAGAGTTTGAAGAAATTTGTGAGCGTGGTTTAGACTTATCACCTACCAACGAATTACTAATTGATGAATCACTGATTGGTTGGAAAGAATACGAAACAGAAGTTGTTCGTGACAAAAAAGACAACTGTATTATTGTTTGTACTATTGAAAACTTTGACCCAATGGGCGTGCACACAGGTGATTCAATCACTGTTGCACCAGCGCAAACGTTAACCGACAAAGAATACCAAATTATGCGTAATGCCTCTATGGCAGTACTGCGTGAAATTGGTGTTGAAACCGGTGGCTCTAACGTACAATTTGGTATTAATCCTAAAGATGGCCGTATGGTTATCATTGAGATGAACCCACGTGTATCGCGCTCATCGGCACTAGCCTCTAAAGCAACGGGTTTCCCAATTGCTAAAATTGCAGCAAAACTTGCAGTAGGCTACACGCTTGACGAACTTCAAAACGATATCACTGGCGGTAAAACACCAGCCTCTTTTGAGCCTTCAATTGATTACGTTGTAACTAAAATACCTCGCTTTAACTTTGAGAAATTTGCTGGTGCTAACGACCGTTTAACCACGCAAATGAAATCAGTAGGCGAAGTAATGGCAATTGGTCGTAACCAACAAGAGTCATTACACAAAGCATTACGTGGTCTTGAAGTTGGCGCAACAGGTTTTAATCCAATTGTTGCACTTGATGACCCTAAGGCAAAAGAAAAAATCATCCGTGAATTACGTGAGCCAGGCGCTGAGCGTATTTGGTACATTGCAGATGCAATGCGACACGGTATGAGCGTTGAAGACGTTTACGAGCTGACTAAAGTTAACCGCTGGTTCTTGGTTCAAATTGAAGACATTTTAAAAGATGAGGCAAGAATCGCTGAAGGCGGAATGGCTGGCCTTAATGCAGATTTTTTACGCAAGCTTAAGCGTAAAGGCTTTGCCGACCCGCGTATTGCTGAAATTGCCGGCGTGTCAGAAGCTGAAATTCGTAAAAAACGTCATCAGCTAAATATTGTGCCAGTGTACAAGCGTGTAGATACGTGTGCTGCAGAATTTAGTTCAGACACCGCTTACATGTACTCATCGTATGATGAAGAGTGTGAAGCTAACCCAACAGACAAAGATAAAATCATGGTTATTGGTGGCGGTCCTAACCGTATCGGCCAAGGTATTGAATTTGATTACTGTTGTGTACATGCTGCGCTTGCACTTCGTGACGACGGTTACGAAACCATCATGGTTAACTGTAACCCTGAAACTGTATCTACCGATTACGATACATCTGACCGACTTTACTTTGAGCCAATTACGCTTGAAGACGTACTAGAAATTGTACGTGTTGAAAAACCAAAAGGTGTTATTGTTCAATACGGTGGACAAACACCACTTAAACTAGCACGTGAGTTAGAAGCCAATGGCGTGCCAGTAATTGGTACTTCGCCAGATGCAATTGACCGTGCAGAAGACCGTGAGCGTTTCCAACAGTTAGTAGATCGTCTAGATTTACTACAGCCAGAAAACGCAACGGTTACATCAACTGAAGAAGCTATTTTAAAATCAGCTGAAATTGGTTTCCCGCTGGTTGTTCGCCCATCTTATGTATTAGGTGGCCGTGCAATGGAAATTGTATACGACGAAGACGATTTACGCCGTTACATGACCGAAGCAGTTCAAGCCTCAAATGAAGCGCCTGTTTTATTAGACCACTTCCTAGATAACGCAATTGAAGTTGACGTAGACGCAATATGCGACGGCGAGCAAGTAATCATTGGCGGTATTATGGAACACATTGAGCAAGCTGGTGTTCACTCTGGTGACTCTGCCTGTTCATTACCAGCACATTCTTTATCGCAAGAAGTGCAAGATGTAATGCGCAAGCAAGTAACCGATATGGCTCTTGAACTAGGTGTTGTAGGCTTAATGAATACACAGTTTGCAGTAAAAGATGGCAAAGTGTATTTAATTGAAGTTAACCCACGTGCTGCGCGTACGGTTCCATTTGTATCTAAAGCCACCGGCGTTGCACTTGCAAAAGTAGCTGCACGTTGTATGGCGGGCCAATCTTTAGCGAGCCAAGGCATTACTAAAGAAATTATCCCTCCTTACTACAGCGTTAAAGAAGTAGTTTTACCGTTTGCTAAGTTCCAAGGTGTAGACCCTATCCGTGGCCCAGAAATGCGCTCAACAGGTGAAGTAATGGGTGTTGGTGATACTTTCGCCGAAGCATTCGCAAAAGCACAATTAGGTGCAAGCAATACTTTACCACGCGGTGGTCGCGCGTTATTATCTGTTCGTAATAGCGATAAGTCACGTATTGTTGAATTAGCTAAAATCATGACTGAGTTAGGTTTTGAATTAGACGCAACAGGTGGCACAGCCAAAGCGCTTGAAGAAGCGGGTATTAACGTTCGTCGCGTAAACAAAGTTTACGAAGGTCGTCCACATATTCTTGATTACATTAAGAATAAAGAATACAGCTATATCGTTAATACCACCGAAGGTCGCCAAGCGATCGAAGATTCGAAGGTGTTACGTCGTGGTGCATTGCAAAATAAAACCAACTATACGACTACCTTGAACGCGGCATTCGCTAACTGTACTGCTAACAAAGCAGATGACCGCAGTAAAGTGGCGTCAGTTCAAGAGCTACACCTGCGATTGAACTAAGGAAATGTACCAAGGCCTAATTAGGCCTTGGTGTTAAGTGAGAAAATATGCAAACAATTCCGATGACAGTTCGTGGCGCAGATTTACTGCGTAAAGAGCTTAACGAATTAAAAACAGTTACCCGTCCTAAAATCATCGCTGATATTGCTGATGCGCGTGAACACGGTGACTTAAAAGAAAACGCTGAGTACCACGCTGCGCGTGAGCAACAGGGTTTTTGTGAAGGTCGTATTCAAGAAATTGAAGCTAAACTTTCAAATGTTCAAATAATCGACGTAACTAAAATGCCTAACACAGGCAAGGTTATTTTTGGCACCACAGTAACTATTGTTAATGTAGAAACTGATGCCGAAGTTAAATACCAAATAGTTGGCGATGATGAGGCAGATATTAAAAATAACTTAATCTCTGTTAACTCACCTATAGCTCGTGGTTTGATTGGTAAACAAATGGATGATGCAGTCACCATTAAAACACCAAAGGGCGACGTTGAATACGAAATCATTGAAGTTGAGTACCTTTAATATATCCTCACTTTAGCGTTTACATAAAAGCCGATGTGATTACATCGGTTTTTTTATGCCTTTAATAATCTCGACTTTGTTTAATTTATTGGGTACGTTAGGTTGACTATATCCTAATGATTGAGAGTACTGATGTCCTTAATTAATTTTCCTGAGCCACTTAAACCTAATGATAATATTGCAATTTGTGCGTTTTCTTCAGGTGTTGATAATCACTTTCAAACACGATTAGACACTGTGCTAAATGGTTTAAAGTCGCAAGGGTATAAAGTAATTGAAGGTGACAGTGTAAGGCAAAATATCAGCGCTAAAGATCGAGCTTTAGAGCTAATGCACTTTCTTACCGACGATAATATAGCAGCAATTATGCCGCCATGGGGTGGAGAGCTTGCGCTAGAAGTTTTGCAATATATTGACTTTAACACAGTGAAAACCGCTAAACCTAAGTGGTTAGTGGGGTTCTCTGATGTTAGTACATTAGCGTGTGTGCTCACTTCTCGTTGTGGTTGGGCAACCCTTCATACAGCTAATTTAATGCAGCTACATCCAAATGAAACTGATCATAATTGTATAAATGTTTTTCACGTTTTAGCGCTCACCAAAGGCGAGCAATTTGAACAAGTACCTTCAGCATCATACCAAACTAAATTAATTAATTATGAGAGCGACCCTGATGCGTTGTTTGAACTTACTGAGCCAACGCAATGGCAATGCTTAAATTACAAAGATGCGCGTAAATTAGAAATTACAGGCCGGCTTTTTGGCGGTTGTTTAGACACGCTTAACTTGTTGCTTGGCTCGCCTTACCTCGATTTACATCGCTTTAAACAAGAGTATGCACCAGAGGGGCTTGTGCTCTTTCTTGAAAACGCAGAGTTAAGCCCAACAGCCGTAGCACGTAGTCTCATTGCATTAAAACTAAATGGCGTACTTACTGATGTAAACGGTATTATACTTGGTCGCAGTGCCATTATTGATAGCCCCCATAAGCAGATTGATTATTACCAAGCAATAGAATTAGCACTTGGTAAATGTATTTTCCCCGTACTGTTTGATGCTGATATTGGGCATGTTGCACCTAATTTAAACTTAATTAATGGTGCAAGCTGTACGATTAACGCAGACATAAATGAAGGCAAAGTGATTAAGGCATCGCTAAGCACTAAGCTGTGTTAATTATTAAGTTTTATATCTAATGTATAGTTGAAAAGGAATCTTTAAATTGAACATTACGGACGCTCATTACTCATACTTTTTAGGCAAGAGACTCTGTCACTAATCTATTTATTTCACTTTTCACATCGCTAGTTAGGTTAAACTGATGCGATCACCACAATTTAATAAACCCTACTATGGCTAAATGTGCCTCTAAGATAAACCTTGATCTTAGAGGAACGATTTCCTATTTACTGCCCGCGTTATTCGTGGAATTATTAAGCAACTAAAATGCAATTTATGCAGAACGTGTAAACAATTTTAGCTCAGGAGTAATTATGTGGGATGAAAGGTATAACACTCAGCAATACGCTTATGGCAAAGAGCCAAACGATTTTTTAGCCCAGCAATACAAACAATTACCTAAAGGCAGGGTTATAAGCTTGGCCGAAGGCGAGGGGAGAAATGCGGTATTTTTAGCAAAAATGGGTTATGAGGTTACTGCGGTTGATGGCTCGAAAGTAGGCCTTGAAAAAGCAGAAAAACTTGCAAAAGAGCATTGCGTAAACATTGAACTAATACATGCTGATTTAGCAGAATTTGATTTTGGAAAAGAAACATGGGATGCAGTCGTCTCAATTTATTGCCCTTTACCGAGCGCAGTTCGCTCTGCTGTATATAAACGTGCTGTAAAAGGTTTAAAGCCAGCTGGAGTATTTTTACTCGAGGCCTATACACCAGAGCAAGTAAACTATAATACCGGCGGCGGCCCAGATGCAGATACTAAAACCTCAAAAAGCGATTTAGAGGATGACTTAATAGGGCTTAGTTTTGTACATTTAAAAGAATTAAAACGAGAAGTGTTTGAGGGCTCGTATCACACCGGTTTAGCATCGGTCTTGCAGGCTATAGCTAAAAAATAAATGTTATATAAGTTTAGGGCGCTTGTTATAGCGCCCTTTATTTTTATGGTTTAAACAAAGGCTAATTTTTCTTATTTGATAATTTCTCAACCAATTCAACTCGGCGATTAAGCTCACGCCCTAATTCGTTATTGTTTGTGGCAACCGGTGAATATGGGCCTGCGCCATGAGCAAGCAGTCTTGATTTTGACACGCCATAATTAGTTATTAGCGCCTTAACAACAGCATCAGCCCGGCGCTTAGAAAGGTTTAAATTATATTCAGCTGACCCTTTATCGTCTGTGTGCCCAACTACATATAAGCTCAGCTGTTTATTTTTATCTAATACTTGTGCAATGGTATCTAAAGCCTGCTTAGACTCTGGTTTAATACTGGCTTTATCATAATCAAATTGCACACCGTATATTGATGCTTTTCCTTTTTGCGCTAACTGCTCTAGTACTTTGTCGCTATTAGTTTCGATTAAACCAGTTTGCAATGGAGTGGTTTGCATAACCACGAGTTGAATACGTGAATGGCCTTGATAATTCCCTATAAAAAATGCAGCGTAAGTCGTTTGTTCATTAAGCGTTTTTTTCATAACCTGATAGCGAGGTTGCCCTGAGTAGTTATAAATTAATTTAACCGCTAAAACATCACCTAACTGATTTATATCTTCTCTGATTTTTCTTTTATTAGTATTTTTACTACATGAGCTCTTTTGGCACGAAAATACAGTTTCAAACCCCTCTTTAACTAATGCGCCAACATAATTGTGGTAAATTTTAAGAGAGGATACGTTATTTACCACATAAGTAATCTGAGTTATGTCGCCAATCACATCAAGTGTTGGGATCTGTTTTGTTTTTTTATCTACAACACCCACAGGAATGTTAAATTCTTCGTAGTCTACTTGCTTAAAATCCTCAATATAACTACCTGGATAACGACTCAGCAAAGGGTGATCTTGAGTTCCTTTTTTATCTTTTCTTGGGGCTTTATTACTATTTTTATGTGTTGTTGTTTTAAGTGCACTGAGATCGGCGGTTATTAAGCCGGTTTCAATCTCTTTTATATCTATAGTGGTTAACTGCACACCCGTTTCATTTTTATATTGCCCTACATAAAGAGCAATAGCAGCCTCAAGTTTGTCAGTGCCTTTGGTTGCGAATATATAATAGGGGTTTCTAAATGCACTACCAAGGTTAAAATAGCTAGATTTTTCGCCTAACCGCTTTTTATCTTCGTACTTATCACCTGAGTAACATTCATCTAGCGAACACATATAGTTAATAGTAAAGCCGGCTTTATTAAGTGCTTCTTGATAGTTTTTGGTGACCTTTAAAGAAGCCACATTTTTTATATCGTAAGAGTAATGGCTCGCAAAGCCAATAAATGAGTCAAAAGTAAATTGTTTGGCCTTTGTTTCATTGCGATTAAACTGTGTAACAAGGCGAGTTTGTTCACCTTCTAGTACCACTTTATTTTGTAATTTTGCACCAGGATAAGGTGAAAGAAATGGCTTAGCGTGAATATAAAATGCACTTAAGCAACAAGTGAAAATGATGACTAATTTATTTATATTTTTCATTAAAATGTCCTTTTTATATTGAAAGTATTCCGCGACTATAAAACAGCTGATTTTTAAAGTCATCCTACTTAACTTATAGTTTTGCTTCATTTATTTTTTTATCAACACAAAATACAGAGAACGGTCGGTTTGAAAACTAAAGCATTAATAAGCTGTTTTGGTTTACGTTTATTTGATGACGATTGCTCAGAAAAATGAGAACCTAATTAAAGTCACTTACATAAATAAGTTATTAAGCCTTCCGCACCTAAATAATAAAAGGAAAACAATGAAAATAGATGACATCAGAGTGTTTGTGCCATGTAAAAACTATCAACAATCGTGTGCATTTTATCAGGCGCTGGGCTTTAATGTTGAGCAGGCATCAGCTGATTTAAGTATTGCAACATCAGGTGAATGCAGCCTCTTTTTACAGCGTTACTACAACCAAGAATTTTCTGAAAATTTAATGCTGCAAGTGTGCGTATTAAACATAAACGAAGCTTTTAACACTATTAGTAAGTTAACTCACTTTGATATTCGCTTTGAAGGGATAAAACAAGAGCCGTGGGGTAAAGTGATTTATTTATGGGGACCATCAGGCGAGCTTTTACACATAACTGAATTTAATTAAAAAGGAATAATAATGAAAAAAAATAACGTTTTTTGTCATGTTGATGGTTTTTGTACTGACCTCATGTAGTGCGCTTGTGAGTAATAATGCAGGTAAAAATACGCGTTCTAGCAGTTTGGTTGACTTTCTTTATCCAAACGAAGATAGCCGTGCTACGTATAAACCAGAAATTCCAGTGTTAAAATTACCTGTTACAGTGGGCATTTCATTTGTGCCTTCTAAAGATTGGCGAGCAAACGCAATTGAAAGTCAAAATGAGGTAGAGTTGCTCGAAAGAGTTAAAAAATCTTTTTTGCAGTACGATTACATTGACCGCATAGAAGTAATTCCAAGTACGTACCTTAAAGGTGGGGAAGGGTTTTCAGCGATTGAACAAGTAGGGCGACTATACGATGTAGACGTAATGGCATTGGTTTCTTACGATCAAGTAACGCAAACCTATGAAAATAACGCCGCATTATTGTATTGGACCATTGTAGGTATGTACGTTATTCCCGGTAACGAAAATACTATTCAAACCTTTGTCGACACTGCTGTTTTTGATATAAAAAGTAAAAAAATGCTTTTTAGAGCACCAGGCATCAGCAAGCTTGAAAAAAGAACCACCGCTATTGGTATTGACGAAACGCTCAATGAAAAGTCACTTGAGGGGTTTAATTTAGCGGTTACCGATATGAGCCTAAATTTAGATGCGGAATTGGCACGCTTTAAAACGCGGGTTAAAGAAGAAAAAATAGCAAAAATAGAGAATAAAGATGGCTCAAGCAGTGCTGGGGCGTTTAGTGTGTTTATTCTGGTTTTTATATCGCTACTTGTTTTAAAGCGCAGATATGTAAATAACTAAACATCTACATAGTTAAGTCGCTAAATACTTAAATTTAAAACGCCACATTATTCATCTTATGCGGCGTTTTTTTTATGGTGTTTAGCTTAATTTTTCATTAAAAAACGCTAAGGTACGCTGCCAAGCAAGCTCTGCTTTTTGCTCATCATAACGCCCAGTAGAGTCGTTATGAAAACCATGATTAGCACCTTCGTACATGTGCATAGTGTACTCAACATTGTTAGCTTTTAAGCTTTTTTCATACTCAGGCCATGTGGCGTTAACGCGTTTATCAAGTTCACCTAATTGAATCATTAAAGGGGCTTTAATATTTTTGTGTAAGCTTTCACTTGCAGGTGTGCCATAAAAGGGCACGCCCGCGCTGAGTAAGTCACTATCAACTGCGGCTAAGTAGTTAACAATATAACCCCCAAAACAAAAGCCTACGGCGCCTAATTTGCCGTTGCTGCTAGGGTGGGCTTTTAAAAAGTGAGCGGCGGCTACAAAGTCGTTTTGAATTTTAGCTCTGTCCATCGTGCGTTGCATTGCACGGCCCTCATCGTCATTGCCCGGATAGCCACCAAGCGGGAAAAGTGCGTCGGGGGCAAAAGCAATAAAGCCTTTTTTGGCTAAGCGTCTTGCTACGTCTTTTATGTAAGGGTTTAAACCACGGTTTTCGTGAATAACTAACACAACCGGCAGTTTACCTTCAATTTTGCTAGGCACCGCTAAATAACCTTTACCCTTACCATGCCCGTTTGGCGAATCAAATTCTTCGTAGGTGGCTTTAATATCGTCATCGTTAAACGAAACTTGCTCTGCAAGTGCGTAGTTAGGTAAAAGCGCGCTGGTGAGCACACTCATTGAAATTCCCAGTGCTGCAAGGCCACCTAGTTTTTTCATAAAAGTGCGACGGTCCATTAAACCATGGGCATATTCGTCATACCAATCAAACGCTTCTTGAGGAATGTGATCTATTTGAGATGAATTCATGGTTTTCCTTAATTGTTATGCTTTTTAATATTAAGTACCTAAACGTATCGGGTATAAAAAACGAGCACTAATTTTACTATTTAGTGTATTTTTGCCGTTAACTATTAATAAGCAGACAGGCTATGATCAACCCCCATCATAAAATCTAATCCTATAAAGGCAAACGCTACAACAATGGCACCCAATAACATTAAATTACGGTTATTTTTTCTGTATCCAACAATGGTTAGTACTGCAAATATGATAAATAAAATAAGTTGAAATGTACCCATGGTTAATCCTTTAAGAAAGTAAACTGAGAGTTAAAATAACCAGTGAAAAGGGGAAGTTAGCAAATAATTGAAGGTTATTTTTAACGATAAATAAAAAGCTCGGCATGTTGCCGAGCTTTTTCTTGGTTGGGGGTTTTACTTAATTAGCTATTGGTCGTTGTTGGTTGGCCATCGACAATAGGGTTTTTACCACGCCACTTACGAATCATTCGTTTTGTATCTTCAAGTGCGACATACTGACACGGTATAAGAATAAGCGTAATTACGGTGGCAAATAGCACACCAAAGGCGAGTGATACTGCCATAGGTATTACAATTTGTGCCTGTAAACTCGTTTCCATAATAATAGGTAACACGCCAATAAAGGTGGTCACTGAGGTTAGCAATATAGCTCTAAAACGACGAGCTCCCGCTTGCATAACCGCTTCTTTTATAGGTACACCTTCAGCACGCGCTTTATTTACAAAGTCAACCATAACTAACGAATCGTTAACTACAATACCGGCTACTGCAATGATGCCAAACATTGAAAGGCCGCTCATGGTCATACCTAATACCATATGGCCAAACATTGCACCGACCACACCAAATGGAATAACCGACATAATGATCAATGGTTGTGAGTATGAGCGAAGCGGAATAGCTAATAATGCAAATATAATCATTAGTGAAATTGCAAAGTCACGTAATTGCTCATCAGCACTTTCCATTTCCTCTTGCACTCGACCAGCGACATTACTGGTAACACCTGGGTAATTTTGTAAAAGGGTTGGTAAATACTCGTCAGTGATTTCTTTTACAATGGCAAAAGGTTCAACTTTATCAGTATTAATGGCTGCCCATACATTAACTGTTCTGTTTGCGTTTTCACGGCGGATTCTGTTTACACCATCTACAATGTTGATTTGTGCAACTTCACTTAACGGCACTTCAACACCTGTTGGCGTGATAATACGTGTGCTGTGTATGTTACTAATAGAGTTACGTTCGTTTTCAGGGTAGCGGATCATCACTCTGATCTCTTCGCCTTCACGTAAAATACGTTGTGCCTCTAATCCGTAATAACTAAAGCTAACTTGCGATGCAACGTCTGCAAGGGTCAATCCCATGCTGTATGCAAGTGGTTTTAAATCAAGTTGTACTTCATCGGTAGCGCTTTGTAGTGAGTCGTTAACATCGCCTACGCCTTCCATGCTTTGTAATTTAGTTTTTAATAACGAAGCAACTTCTTTTAGTTTGTCGGTATCTTTACCTTGCAGTCTAAAACTTACGTCGCCGTCATCTCGTCCGCCGCCAAATAAGTTATCTTCAATAGTCAACGTTTTAACGCCCGGCAATGGTGGCATTTTTTCACGCCATAATGAGCTAAGGGTGAAGGTATCAATAGGGCGTTTATCAGGTTCAATGAGCACAGCCATTAATTGTGCAGTGGTACGGCCACGAAGGCTTACCGAGAGGTCACGTATCATTTTTTGACCGTATTGTGCTTCAAGCTCTTCATCTACACTAAGAAGTACCGCTTCAATTTTTTTAGCTGTTTCAAGTGTTGCTTGCTCTGATGATTCAAGATTCATTTCTACAACCACACGCGGAAAGTCATGTTGTATTTTAGGGTTTGGTACAAATTTAACTAAACCGCCTGCAAACATGCCTGCGCTCATAATTAAAATACATATAAACCCAATAATTACGGTATAGCGATAATGAATACAGTGCCCTATAAATGGCGTGTAGTAATTTTGAACAAACGATTTAAGGCCTTTATCAACAACCATACGCACCTTGTGCAATGGGTTTTTAGGATTAGGTTTACGTGGGTTCATTGCGGCAATATGAGCCGGTAAAATAAGTTTTGATTCAATTAACGAAAAAATCAAACACAGAATAATAACAACACCAATCGCTTTAGAAAATGCTGCGCCTGGGCCTGATGCCATAGCTTGTGGTAAAAAAGCAGCAATGGTAGTGAGTACGCCAAATGTAGCGGGCATTGCAACACGTTTAACACCACGGATTACGTTATCGAGTGAGTGGCCGTGTTTTTCTATTTCGGCACTGGCCGATTCGCCCACAACAATTGCATCGTCCACCACAATACCGAGTACAATAATAAAGGCAAACAACGACACCATATTAATGGTGATATCTAAAAAGCCTATCGGCATGAACAAAAAGGCACCCAAAAAAGAAACCGGTAAACCCATCATTACCCAAAATGCTAATCTAAGCGGTAAAAACAATGCCAACACCAGCATAACTAAAACACCACCCCATACCATGTTATCAATCATCATATCGAGACGACCTTGCAGGTAGTAGGTTAAATCAACCATAGGGGTTAGTTTTACGCCTTGTGGTAATTTAGATTCTTTTTCGGCCATGTAATTTTTAAGTACTTTGGCAACGTCGGTAATGTCTTGATCTTTAGATGCTGCAATATCAAACATTAACGAATTTTTACCATTGTATTTTGAATATAATAAGCCTTCTTCAAAACCATCGTTAATGGTGGCTACATCGCCTAAATATATTTGTGCGCCATCAGCAAGGGTAATTAAAGGCAACTGCTCAAACTCATTGCCTTTATATGCTTGTTTTTCAACACGCATAGAAATATACCCGTTATCTGAACGGATTTGGCCAGCCGACATATTAGTTGAAAAGTTTCTTACAGCGTTTGATACATCTCTAAAAGTAAGCCCGTATTCACGCAGTTTGTCGGGGCTAATCTCAATGCCTATTTCATAATTTAAGCCGCTAAAAAAACTGACTAAATTAACACCAGGTAAAGCGAGTAATTCATCTTCTAAATCGGTACCTAGTTCTTTTAGTTGGGCATAGGTCATATCCCCATATAGCGCAATAAACATCACTTCTTGTTGAAACTTATCGCGCTGAATTATTGGCCTTTCCATACCCGCAGGAAACGAGTTAATTGAATCTACTTGGGCTTTTATCTCGTCTAAAGCTTCTTGAAGGTCGTATTTTTCTTCAATTTCAATCCATGCTTGTGCGTAGCCGCGATTAGAGTAAGTTATAAAGCGTTTAATACCCTCTAATCCCTCTAGGTTTTCTTCAATTTTTATTGTAATGCCTTCTTCAACCTCTTGCGGTGCGGCGCCAGGGTAAACGGCTTGAACACTCACCCAGTTACTTTCAAATTGCGGAAATGCTTGCTTACGAATCGTTAAGGCTGTTAATAAACCGCCAACCAGAATAAAAATCATGATTAAATTTGCTGCAACAGGGTTGCGAGCAAACCAGGCAATTAGGCCCTTTTCAGAGGTACTCATAGGGTGTCCTCTTTAAGAGCAAGCTGTGTTACTTCACCTTGTTTGTCATCTTCATCCGTTTTAACAGCCATTCCTTCGCTTGGGTATTCTAGTGCTGAGGTAATTAACTGTTCGCCAAGTTGTAACCCTTGATCGGCTATTACCATGCCATCTTGTTCACGTACAATATTCAGTGTTTTAAAGCTTAGAGTATTGTTCGCGTTTAAAATGGCAATTTGTTTATCTTTAACAAGGTGATGCGGGACAATAATTGCGTTATCAAGGGCTCTGCCCTCAATGGTTGCATTAATATATGAACCAAAACGTAGTGGCTTAGTGTTATCGGCGTATGGCGTTGGTAGTTGTGCAACTAAATAACTCATACGGCTTACTTGATCTATTACGCCTTCGCTGCGCACAACTTCGGCCTGCCAAGACGTTTGCTTGCCGGCAAATTCAGCATTAAGGGTAACAGTAGCACCAATGCCTCCATTGGCTAGGTATTGCATTTCGCTATCTGCTACAGGTAAACGTACTTCTGCCACTGATGTGGCACTTAGTGCGCCAAAGCTACTGCCCGGGTTTACTACAGAGCCTAAGCTTATTGTGCGTGCGTTAATAATAGCGTCGTATGGGGCTTTTATATAAGTGCGTTCAAGGTTACGTTTTGCACGTTTAACACTGGCTTGTGCAGAGCGGTAACGCGCTAGCTTTTCGGCTAATTGCGGTTTACGTAAATAAAGCTCTGATGCAGTTGAGTCACTTGAGTCTGATTTAATACGTTCCCATTCAGCTTTTGCTACATGTGCTTGGGCGCGTTCTATTTCAAGGGCTGAACTTGCTTGAGCAAGGCCTGCTTGTGCTTCAATAAAATCGGCTTCGTAATCATTTGGATCAATTCGTGCTAATATGTCGCCTTGTTTTACAAATGCACCTTCAACAAATTCATCTGCTACGGAAATAACTTGGCCACTTACTTGTGCAACTAGCTCGGTACGGTCTTTAGGTTTTACAACCCCGTACGATTTTACGTCGAGTGTTTTTGCATCAATGTTGACTGTTTGCGCAGCAACCAGTGGACGAGTATCTTGCGCTGGTTTTTCTTCAGGCGGGGTTTTCATATTTGAAAAGCCAATTGCCAGTGCAATTCCGGCAGCTAAAACTGCGATTGGAAGAACAATTTGTTTTTTAGTAGCCACAAGGCATTCCTTCATAAAAGTGGTGATAGGGCAATAATACGCAATAAAGTGTTTACAAGGCGTTTGAAGATGTAACAAAGCATTACATATGTGTATTACAAATAAATATTTGGCTCTAAAAAGGAGTCTGTATTGTTAAATATGTGGTTAATTTAAACTGAGGGTGTTATGAAAACAGAGCCAATGACGTGTCGATTAGGCTGCGGTGCATGCTGTATTGCGCCAAGTATTAGCTCGCCAATACCGGGTATGCCAAATGGCAAAAAGGCCGGAGAACGTTGTATTCAGCTAGATGAGCGCAATTTATGTAAGTTATTTGGTGATGAGTCTCGACCAAAAGTATGCAGTGATTTTAGTGCCACAGTTGATGTGTGTGGGTCAACTAATGCAGAGGCTCTAGCGCTTATCACGAAGCTTGAACAATTAACTTAGTTGGTGTGTTCAATACACACATAGTTACATTTAACTACTACCGAGTAACTTTTTTAAGTTATTAAAAGCTGCGCTTTTCACGCGAGCGAGCTCTGCGTCTACTACAAATGTGAAGTTATACGGCTATTTTATAGACGTAAAGCATGCTTACGTTACTGGCAAAGCATGTAAAAGTGATTTATTTACAAAGAGGGTAAGAGGCGCTGCGCTTTTAGAGCAAAGATTAATTGAATAAATCTTAACTATTCTTTCAGGTTTGATTTTTAGATTTTGCTCAAATCGAATATTCGCATATGTGGCATGAGCACACATCGAAGGTTTTTGATGTCTGTAGTCAGGGTTTGACCCCATTCACCTTAAACGGAGTTCTGACTTTTGCTAATTGTTCCCTTGGTAAACTCATATCTTCCCTCGTCTTATAACGCTTACAATAACGGGAAAAACCGAGTGCTTTGGCACAAGGTGCCTGCGAGGATTTTTTCCAATGAGCGAAGCGAATTCTGTTAATTGTTTTGTTAGTTTCCATTTTCACCAAACTTATTCAACAACTTTTCAGTTAGCATTTGCGCCTGTTCAATATCTTGAAATTCCATATTTTGATGAATACGCTGCTTGATAAAATCTAATTTCAAGTAAATATCGTTATCCTCTACTATTTTTAACCCAAAGTCTGCATATGCTATGACTTTTAAATAGTTTGGGTTTCCAGTGTCAGGATCGTAATTTTGATACTCTTTTACCAGCCTTAATATTGACTGCTCTCCACCAGTCAAAGCAACACTTTCGGAAAGGCGGTATTTCAATTTATTAAATTTAACTCTTTGCTTTATTGTGTCTTCTCTGCTTAATTCATCTAAGCCTTTACTTTGAAAATATTCTCTACCCGAAATA
Organism: Pseudoalteromonas sp. BSi20480; assembly: GCF_000241365.1. Taxonomy (NCBI): domain Bacteria; kingdom Pseudomonadati; phylum Pseudomonadota; class Gammaproteobacteria; order Alteromonadales; family Pseudoalteromonadaceae; genus Pseudoalteromonas; species Pseudoalteromonas sp. BSi20480. Next base: position 51,319 of record NZ_BADX01000154.1, read on the forward strand.
GCCCATAACTCTGCTACGGCATTATCGGAACCTAATTCAATTGCTTTAAAAAGTAATTCAACAAAATCATCAGATATAAAATTAAATTGTGAACAGCGCTCAAAACGAGACAAAACCTCTTCGATATACTCGAAGGGCTCACCCACCTCATTTACTTTGCTCATCCATTTATCAAGTTCATCTTGAGTTTTGGGTATTGCGCTGCAACGACGTATTTCTTTTGCTTCAAGTAAGTATTCTTCTGCGGATGCAAGTTCACTAACACCTATATCAGTTTCAATCGTTGATTTTTCTTTGCGCTTTAAGTCTTTAGAAACAGCGTTTTCACTATCATTTTTATCGCTAAACTTTTCAATTTCACTATGTTCTTTTGTAATAAAATAGAAAACAACTAAGGCCACAATTGATATAGCAAGAGCAAATTTTTTCACGAAACCTCGACAGGAAACTAACGCCTTACTAAGAGGCAAATAATAGTTGGTTAAAATAAGCGACGAAGGAGCAAAAACCAACTATTATTTGTCCTTTTAAGTGCCTTGTTAGTTTTATTTTTTCACCAACCTGATAGCGCATGATAACTCTATCCCCCTTTCTTCTAATAGGTACTTATGAGTTTTTGCTAGTTCATATCTAACCATGAAGGGTAAACTATCAATATTCTTGTTTTTGTCGAATGTTAATATACACAAAATAATAGAATAACTTGAAGCATGGACATCCTTTCTATCTTTTGGAATTAAGGTTAAAAACGTTTGTTTGTTTTTATTTTTATTTTCATTATTTGTGTTGTTGTTTACAAAATCCCTCATAGAATTTCGAGTTGCTTCTTCTTTAATAAATGCATCTATATAGAATCGAGATTGTAGAAAAAGGTGACTTAAAGAGCTTGTACCTGATTTAAAAACCTTCACATGGATAAAGTTTTTATCTGAATGAAATAAATCACATATTTCATATAACTTTTGATCTGCAATTTTAATTTTTGATTTATCAAAAAGGAAAATATCATTATAGTTTTTAGCTACATGTGAATTATATACCTCCTCTTTATATCTATCTTTACCTTTCACTATGCAATGTATTGAAACATCATTAGGTAAATATGCTGCTTGGTTGTCATTTACATTATTTTTAATGTAGTCATCGATTTGTGTTTTAAAATCAGTACTAACACTTCGCCATACCCCTCCAGTGAGTATAAAGGTTTCTCCTTTGATCACAGTTTCAAAATTAATACAATCATAAGCTCTCATACTTGAGTATTCACCAGCATCACTAGCACTATATATTTTCCAGTTTTTTATAGTCGTAATAGATGATTTTACATTGAACTTAGGATGAGCTTTTAATAATTCATATATGTTCAATTCATCATGTTTTACAGATGAGTCCTGGATATCCTCATAACTATAAAAAGCATGGTCATCACTTTCAATGACACTTGAAGATAAGTGAATAGAATCGAGCTTATTCGATTTAAGCTTGTCAAATAATATATTATCAAGAACTTTTATTTGGTCATTATCACTAACAAAATCTAACCGCCCGTATGTAGGGAAACTTTTTTTATAAGAAAGCAATTCGTAAGCCGTATCTAATTTCAGTAAGATATTTATTAAATCATCATTGTCTACGAAAGCTTTTTTATTGAAATTTACTTGAATTGAGTTACGGCCTGAAAATGATTTAATAAAGTCATAGTTTGTATGAGTCGTTCCTGCAATAGATCTAAAAAACTCCTTTTCATCGTTAATATCAAAGATATCTAAACTGGCTCCTTTGCTTGCTTGCCTATCAGTTAAGGTAGATACTGATGAATGAGTCATCGTATTTACTTTCCGTAAATTTTCAGGGTCACAAATATTCATAGCGACTTTAATACCAAAGTCGTTAACAAGCTTATCAATGTTTATGAATCTAGACGTGTGCATTCCAAAGGTTAAAAGAAAAAACAAAACATCATTACTAGGCTGTTTTGTGATTTTTATCCCCACAACAGCAGAAGGGGTTTTATTAGTAGATGAAAACTTAAGATTTATATCCTCAGATAACTCATTGACCATTGCCATCCATGGATAATCATCTTGTGTTTTTTTTACCCCTCCAACTTCACTATATTTGACAATGCCTTCAACAAGGTTTTCTTCGCTTTTGAATTTAAAGCTATCAAGAGTTTTAGTCGTTACGTCAAAAATTTCAGAAAAAGCTTTTACTGCTTTCTTTGCCCTGAAAATCGTCATTTTATCCAATTTATTAACGCTCAACATATACTCCTTTATACATTATAAAACTAACGCTTGCCTAACCGGCGTAAAATAGCAGGCTAAAATTAGCGACGAAGGAGCGCAAGCCTGCTGTTTTGCGTCCTTTGGTTTAGGCACTTGTTAGCCGTTTTATATCTCGTTTAACTCTGCTTTCATTTGCTCTCGAAGTTTAAAGCGAGAATCTAATACACTTTTCCCTGCCTTTTCAATTTCCATTTGATAAGGAGCAACTAAACTTTGATCCTGCCAAAACTCAGGTGTAGCCATAAATTTCAGCATATCTGTAGATTGGTCAGTTGCTAATTTTACACTTTCTTCTAATGTGTCGAGCAAAGTGTCAACTTTAGGGGTAGCTATTAGTCGAATACTATTCGTTTCTGTTTGTATTTTTAGGTATTCAGCATTCAGTTCAAAAAAGAGTCCTTGAACATCTTCATTATATTTCAGAGTTGCTTGGTGCTGTTTTTCAGGATCATCCGATAAATATTCATTCATAAATTCAGTCATTATCGGCTGAAATTTTTCAGCAAAAGCAGAATTACATTTACCATGAAATTCATCAAGCAAGGAGAAGTATTTTGAGAACTGAGTCCGTTTATCTTCATATTGGAACTTTCTTTTTTCGATATCCAATGTATGTTGTTTTTTAATTTCTTCAGTTTCTGCTCGATATTTGGCTATGATTTTTTGTTTTTCATCTTCTAGCTTTTCAATATCTTCCAACAAAGCCTTATTTTTACTTTTTGCTTTTGTATATGCGGTTAAATAGATAATAAACATTCCGCCCAAAAAACTAAGAACATTAATAATTACTTCCATGGTAAAGATATACTCCATTGACGGCTAACATGTTTATAGCGAGCGAATCGCGCGTTCTTCTACCACAGCGTCGCTCGTTTGTCTGAATTACTCATTTGTAACAAACTTCTTAACTATTTGCCAGCACTAGCAAAATATAGTAGTTCTGGTTTGTACTTAAGGACAAAAACGAGCGATTAGGTCGTTTTCCTGACTATGAAAGCAATATACTTTGACGAAATTAAAAAGTAACTGTTAACGACCGCTTATCGCTGTCTGTCAGATGAAGTCTAAATCTATTCCATTAAACTTTAAGATAAGATATGAGCTAGTGCAGATTAATTAAAAGCATTGTCTGATTACTTTTATCTCATTTACTCCTCATTCGCTTCTCTTTGTGCGTTTTTTAGCTTTGCGTTATTTAAAACGCGCTACTTTTATTGGTTGAAGCTCATAAAGTGAATAATTCACAAAAAGGGTAAGAGGCGCTGCGCCTTTAGAGGAAAGATTAATTTAAAGCATTGGCTGATTTACGCTTATCTAATTTACTCATCACTCATTTCTCTTTGTGCAATATTTTGTATAAAAGACGTTTTTATATAAACCAACACAGCGTTTACAAACCAAAATATACATTGAGTTTGTAAACGCCGGCTTTATTTATTACCAGCTATACGTTGCACTTAAGGTATATTGCTCACCTCGCCCGGGTGTGCCGGGTATTTCTTCAAACGATTCATCCCACACATTGTCTGCAGCTAACGTAATAAATAAATTATTAATAACGGTTGGGGTAATTTTTAGCGACAATTGCGTAAATAATGCGGTGTCTTTGCCGCTGCGCAGTGCGTTTTCGTGCTGTTTACGCCACTCGTTATCAATCCTCATTTCTATTAGGTCGTTTGGTGTCCAAATTGCACCTAAGGTAACACGGTGATCAGGAAAATTTAACGCGTAAAAGCTGGCGTCTATATCTGCATCACCATAGCTTTCTGACTTATTTAAGTAGGTGTAGCTTGCAATGAGCTCGGTTGTATCAAAATATTTAGTCGCAAAAAACTCAACGCCGGTGGCGTCTATGTCTACCGGATTAGCAAAGCGAGCAGAGCTAGAGTCAAAACTAAAAGTCCAATCAGTTAGGTTGTTATCCTCTCGGTAAAAAACTGCTGAATTAAGCTGCCAGGTTTGCTCTTGTATTAAATAGCCAAGCTCTAGGTTTTTAGTTGTTTCGCGCTCAAGGTTGTAATTACTTCTAAATAAACCGCCTTGATCACTGCCACCAATAGCGGTGTAGCCTGCAACTTGGCTCGCTTGCGCATACGATAAGTAAACGGTTTGCTCAGAGCCATCACTGTTTTGAGTGTTTAGTGAAATATCGCCAATGAGCGATAACTCAGAGTCATCTCGGTTTGTGTCGTCAAAAGCCGCACCTAGGCGAAGTGTTAATAGCTGGTTTTGTTTAAGGTCGATTTTATACTCAGGTAATACGCTCAGTTTGTAATAAGTGCGTGAGGTAAAATTATTCTCAAGTGTGGTCGACTCTATTTCATCTTCAATATATTGCGCTGAATAATTTACTGCAAACGCGGTGTTTTGTGCATGGCTTCCTGATACCGCAATCGATTTTACTTTAGTTTCATGAAATGCTTCAAAGGCGCTTGGATTCTCACGAGAAAATACATAATGGTCATTGTGTTTTCTGTAATAGGCAGATAGTTCAAAATGGCTATTATCTGCGTAATTTTGCTGGTGGTTAAGCATGAGTAAGCGGGTTTCTAGTTCTTCTGTTTCGTTTACGCCAAATGGTGTGTACATATTTGGCCAACCAAAAAACTTTTTTTGTGAGCCATACAGCACATCGGTTTGCGAATCCGCACCTATTAACTGTATGCGCGCAGAGGCGCGATTAAAATCGTGATCGCCGTTTTCTATTGAGCCGTCACTTTGTGAATGAGAATACTCGCCCTCAAAGCCAAGCTGCCAATTTTTAGCATCGTCGACATCGGTGCTTATTCCTGCGTAAATACTTTGTAAGTTAAAGTCGTTTGTACCGGTACCTACAGAGACATTGCCGCCAGTTGTGATAGGTTTAAAACCAAACGAAATCGATCCCACAGAGCTGTTCATACCGTTTAAGGCATTGTCGGCTCCGGTTAAAATGTAAGGTCCAGTTAGCATTTGCGGTGCAATTGGAAGCTCAGCAACGTAATGACCTGTTTGAGGGTCGAGTAGGGTAGCACTGCCGACTCTAAACCCTGTGTTTTCGAAAATACCACCACGGATTGTTACATCAGCTTGGGCTTCTGCCATATTACGTGATTGTAAATCAACACGAGGGTCGTATTCTAAATTAGAGACGGGGGAGTCAAAGGTACCAACGGGTAATTTATTTGCCGTGGCCGATGCCTCAACAGTAATTTGTTCTATTGCTGTTTCGGTGTTGCTTGTAGCTTGTGCATAAGAAAAAGGCGTAACGCTGCACAGCAGTGCAGAAAATATAAAATGCTCAGTGCGATTCATGGTGTATCTCATAATGTGTTTGGGCACTAATAAAAACTATATAAAGCGGGTGGGCTAGCTTAACTTAGTCAGTGCAATTTTGCGCGATATTGTACAGTAATTATAAAAATCTGCATTTGATAATCATTTGTATAATTAACGCGTTACAATACACATGTATTTTTAATTAACTTTATTGAGTTAGATAAACGATGACAGTTCAGCAACACAATACACTTTATTTTGCCGGCGGCTGCTTATGGGGCGTGCAAGAATTTATGAAGTATTTACCCGGCGTTATAACAACGCAAGCAGGGCGTGCAAACGGCGCAAGTAATACCACGCAAGGAGAATACGATGGTTATGCCGAGTGTGTGAAAGTAACGTTTGACTCAAGTGTTGTTTCACTCAATCAACTGTTTGACTATTTTTTTGAAATTATTGACCCCTATAGTATTAATAAGCAAGGGGCAGATGAAGGCCCAAAATACCGTACAGGCATTTACAGCAAAAACCAAAACCATTTAAATATTGCACGCAATTATATAAATAAGCGCAGCGATGCCGATAAAATTGCAGTAAAGGTAGAGCAGTTAACCAATTACGTACCAAGCGATCCAGAGCATCAAGACCGATTAACGAACCACCCAGATGATTACTGCCATATACCACTAGATTTATTGTATAAATATAAATTGTAAACTTGATGCTCAATGCTATGTAAGTAATTAGAAGCTATTACTTCTCGCGCAAGCAAGCTTAGCGCATACAAAATAAACTCAACGTGGTGTTGTAGATAGTCAGTTTGCTGACATGACGAGCGTGGCTGGTCGTTATTTAAAACCGTAATCCAAAAATAAACACCCACAAAAAAGCTCACATTCTGTGAGCTTTTTAAAAACTAACTTTAAACTTACTGCTGCTTTTGCGGCGGGAAGTTACTTAAAATATTTGCGACTGTTTTCTTAATTGACGCTTCGCGTTGCTCTGGCGATTGTTTTTTCTTTAAACGGCCTTCTTTAGCACCGCGCCATATTAGTTGATTGGATGCACTGTCTACAATATCGATAACCAATGTACCCACTTCGTATTCACGCGCTGTTGTGTCTCGTTGAAAACCAGTACCCCAGTAACCCCAACGGTTACTGTAACCAGTATTAAATGTATCTACTTCTAATTCTTTATCTACCGACGCATGATAGTTAACAAGTACGTCAGCTTGGGCTGGATCTACTAATGTCATACCAAGGGTGTTTGTAAGCTCATTATTTACCGCAGTACGCACACGTTTTTCCATTAAACCGTTAATTTGGTAGTTGTTGGTGTCTTTAGTTAAACTCGCGTTTTCTACCCAAGCAAATGTTTTAAAATTACTAAAGTTAGCTGATTTATCGTAATCCCAATCTGGGGTTTGAGTACAAGCGCTAAGTAGTGCTAGTGCTGCAACAATAAGTATATTTTTCATTACGTTTGCTCCAATAAAATGCATTACCTTAAAATAACACACCTTATATAAATGTGTATTATTAAAAGGTTCTAAAAATTAGTTTAGTGTGATGAATATGAATGACTAATTAATGCTAATTAGCCACTCAAAAATTTAATGCTCTACTTCTATCCAATCTTTTTCATCTACCCAGTTTTGTGCGCCATCTTTTACCGAACGAATCGGCACAATGTAGTCACAACTTATTTGCGGCTTAACTGAGGCAAATATAGGCACAAAGCCAAAGCTCAATGCGGTTTCTATAATTGCTTTTTGGTTTTGCGGGTCAATGTCGGCCGCTTCATCAATATAAATAGGTATACGGTACAGGTTTTGTTCCTGATCGCTTAATAAGTAACGAATAAACAACATGCCACACAATAACTTAATAGTAATACGTGTGCCATTTGAGCCGGCTGAGTCTATTTTTTCAAAGTGTTCGGTTTCGCCAGCGCGGTTTACCACTTCAAAACGAATATCGAACAAGTCAGTTAATGTAAGGCCTGCTTTGTCTGAGGCGAGTTTTATTAAGTGATCTTTTGCTTCGTTTACTGCGCTTTCGCTGTAAGGTTCTTGGCTCAATAAATCAAGGGTGTCGCCTTGTTCAAACTGATGCGACGTGCTGATAATGGTATCAATACTATCAACCAGCATTTTGCGTGGTATTACGTTAATTTTAAACGCTTGAAGGTTAGAAATACGGTGCTGGCTTATGCCTTTATTAAAGCTATTCATTTCGCGGCGAAGGCGGTCTAAATCTTCACGCAAGCCCTTAATCGTGGCGGCTACTTCGGTTAGTGCTACACGGCCTTGGCGCTCAACGGCATCGCGCTCGTTATCAAGGTTATGAAATGCGCTAATCAACTTTTGGTATTTAGTAAATTCGTCGTTTTCGTTATCGAACTTAGTAATGCCTGCGTTATATACGTGCAAATAGGTATTACGCACGTTTATGTCAAAGTTGCGAAGCTCTTGGCAGTCTTTATTGAAGTGATGTACTAAATCACTTAAGTTATCAAAGTCGACTGTTATATCAATCATGTACGGGGTCACTTTGCCGCTGTATAAATCAAGCGTGTGATCAATTCGCTCACTTTTAACTTGGCGAAGGCGTTCGGTTTGGCGATTAATTTGTTCTTGCTTAGATTTAATTAACGAGCGTCTGTCTGCAATTGAGCCACTATTTTTTTGAATGTCTTGCAGGTAATCGTCAACTTGTTCGCGCTCTGCTAATAATTGCTCTTTTAGCATGGCTTGCGCGTCTACCGACTGCTGCATTACTTCAAATTGCTCTAAACGTTTTAGTGCTCCCTCAAGACTCATTAGTTCATCGTAGAGTGCGTCTTTTTCTTTTTGTTTATCGGCAACATTGGCTGCCACTTCGCGCTGTTGTTTAAACTCTTTTAACGAGTGTTCAAGCGCACTTAACTGCGCGGTTAATTGCTCTTTGTTTTCGCCGCTTTGCATTTGTACTGGCGAAAGCTTTTTAAGTTTAATACTTGCGCCTGGCAAAGTAAGCACACCGCCTTTAACGTTATGGCTTAATAACGATAAAAATTCCCCAAAGGCATCTTCGTCATCAATGGTTATATCGCCATTAGTGGTGGTGGCAAACGAAAGTAAGTCGGGGTTTAAGAGTCGCGATATTTCTTCCACTTCTTTAAGCGATAGGTCTTCGCGCATACGGGTGAACAAATTAAACTCCAGGTTTTTAAGCTGCAGTTTTAAGCTTTTAATTTGTTTTTGCGTTTCGCTAATGCGGTAATCAAGCGTGTGCAAGCTTTGCCCTTGTGCGCTGGTAATAGAGTGCGAAAGCGACTCGTAGTCTTGCTTAAGTTGGCCAAGGTTGGTTTTAATTGTGGCTTTATTTACCAGTTCAAACTCGCTTTTAAGGGCGCTGTAATCTAAAAACCATTGCTCAATTTGAGTTTGTTTGCGCTCTATATCGCGCGATTGCTGTACGTATAGGCTTTGTTTTTGCTCAAATTCGTGCTTTTCGTGTTCAATGTCTTCAAGTGCTATACCCAGTTCATTAAGCTGCTCTTCTTGGTAGGTGTCAAAGTCAATGAGTGCTTGGTCAATTTTAGGCGCGTACGCTGCTAATTTACCTTTAAGCACGGTTTGATTTTCAAGCATTGATTCAAGTGCGCTTATTGGCTCTTGCATTGATTCAAGGGCTTTTAATTCGCGCTTAGCCCGGTTCACTTTGTCAAACGAGCGACGCCATACTTCGTAAAAATCAACCTTTGAGTTTGACATATGGCGCTCAAACACTCGCAGCATAAAGCGTTTAACATCGCTTGCGCCCAATTTGTGTAAGTTAAGAATACGCCTAAAAATTTCTTTATAAATAGCGGAGTCTTGCACGTTATTAAGCGGGATCATTTTTAAATTAATGTCGCCGTCAAAGGGCGTTGCGCCGCCGGTAAGCAGGGCGTTTAGCTCTTGTGCTTTTAGCTCAATAGGATTGTAATTAAGCGACTTTAAATGATTAAACAGCTTGGTAAATTTAATTATGGTATTACCTTGCGTGTACTGTTCTAAATCGAGCTTGCCCTGATAACAAAAGTACTGGTGCGCGTAACCGGCTATTTTACCCAGACCCGCTACACCAATAACCACCGAGCCATGGGGGAGGTTAGCTTCAAGTAAAATGTACGACTGATCCGATGAAAAATAAAACTTACGGGTTTCATCTAAATCGTGCCCGTCCCATTCGGTAAGGCGTAAATCGTTTATTAGCGGAAATTGTAGGGCGTTAATAACCGAGCTTTTACCGGTATTATTTGGCGCACAAATAGAGCTGCTTTTATCAAGCGGGATCACACACTTTGCATAACCTGCGGTATTAAGTAGGGCGAGTTTACTCAGTCCGTATAAGTTGTTCATTCCTCGTCCTCCGTCATGTAGGTTTCTTCGTTTACTTCCATTAATGCATCAATGTAGCGGTGAATAGGTGCTTGTAGCATAAAGCCGCCTTCTACTTCACGGGCAAGACCTAAACGAACCATACGTAGGTAAACATCTTTTCGTAAATCTGAGCCCGAAAATATCTCAAGCTGATCAAACAAGTGCTTGTTTATTTGCACTAAGGTTTGCATCAGTTCTAAATCGTTTACTTCATCAAACAGGGCGCGCATTGGGTCTTTACCGGTATTGGCAAAGTGCTCAATTAAAATGTAAATAGTGAGTGCGATAGCGCGAGATATTTTACCCATATTTGGCGTACTTTCGTCGCTGGCAAAATAGTAAAAGCCACGGCTATCGTGTTTTATGTCGTGGCCTAATGCGGTAAATAGTGCGCTGTAAGATTCAATGTGTTGGTCGAGTTCTTGCCACATTACGTTGTCTTGTTCGCAAATGTGGTAACCCGCAGTTAATTTTTTATTGATTGCTTGCAGGTGAGTGAGTTCTTCTAGGTTTATATGTGTCATGGTAATTACTTATCTGCCTCAGTATTAGGCTGAGTTGCTGAATCTGAAGCCTGAGAATTAAATGGGTAAAGTGAAAAGTGTTGGCCGGCAATTTTTACTCGGGCTTTTTTATCGCTTTGGCTAATTTCAATGTCGCTATCACTGACTAATTTTTGATATAAAAAGAGCATTTCGTCGGCGTCTAAGTCGGGGTAGCTTTCATCTAAAAACTGCAGCAGCGGCTGTGGTTTTTTACGTTTTTTGTTAAAGCGTTTAGCAAAGCTTGTTTTTACATCGTTGTAGTCAGGAATGTTAGGCGTTACAAATGCGGGTACGTCTTGTTGTTCGGGAAGTTGATATTCTTCATGTTCAAATTCTACCAAGCTTGCCATGTACGCGATAATATGGCGTTGTTGCCCAAGCGAATAACGCTGAGAGTCGGTTACAAAATTAGGTTGTACAGCGCTTAGCATGTTATCTACGCCATTTTTACGCACAAGGCCGAGCACTTTGGCCGCTTGGCGTGTAACTAAGTTATTTCGGCGTAGCTCTTCGCGCAGGGGCATGAGCATATCGGCACTTTTACGTAAACTCTCTCGGCCCATTAGGTTCATTTCGAGTATGCGAGTTCGTAGCTGTTCTAGCATGCGTTTGTCGGTGTATGCTTTACCAGAGCGTTCAATAAATTCGATTTGTTTACTGATTTGCTGCTCTATTATTGTAAAGCAGGCATGAAAATCGCCCCTAATATCGACCATTTCAAGCATGGGCTCTATATATTCGTCAAAGGCTTCAATTACTGCTTTGTAGCGTTTTTGTAGTGATTGCACCGCATTGTTTGATTTAGCTTGTTCAACAATATTTAAAATGGCGTTTTCGTTGTGCGCGTAGAGCTTCATTATTTTACGTACCCGATCATCCATAATACGGCTAAATCGGCGTAAATCGTCAAAGTCTTCCATGCTACCAGCGTTATCTAAACGATTACCTAAACGGGCAAGATCGTCTACTAACACGCTAATTTCTTGTGCTAAGCCCAAATGCTCTTCTTGCAGTAAAAAAGTAGCAAAGTCAGCAATTGCACGGTTAATTTCAAGCTGTGATGATTTAGCCAGTGGAATTAAAATATCTTGATTGAGCAAACGGTTTGTTTCTTTGTAAATGCGCTCGTTGTTCCACGTGGGTTGTTTTTGTTTTATAGCATTTTGCACGTCTTTTAGGCTAAAGTCGGCCATTTTAAAACGTTTAAATAATAGCTCTAAAACTCCCCAATGTTCGCTAAGGGTATTTAGTCGCTTTTTAGCTGGGATCATAAGGTGTTACAACATCCTAGTAATTTATTATTGAGAATTTAGAAGCGTCTCATTATTACGTATTCTAATTAATCTAGCCTGTATATGGTATTCGTTTTTAAGACTATTTAATAATAGTTTTTGTATAGCCGCAGTGCTAACATTCGCGCCGAAAATAGGCACGTCGAGAGGGACTTTGCGTGTGTTCTTTAAAACAATATCAAAGGTTATTTAATACCCATGGTTTCCACGATTATTCTAACCCTGATAGCGATCGGATTTTTATTGATTGTTATAGAAGATATCATCCATGTAAATAAAGCTAAAACCACGCTTTTTTTTGGCACGCTTTGCTGGATCCTCCTGTTTATTTTCCCTTTGCATGGGCAAAGCCCAGAGCAAGTACAAGAACTCCTTAACGAAAATATTTTAGAGATAGCATCGCTGTGGTTGTTTTTAATGGCCGCCATGACCTTTGTTGCTTATTTAAACTCAAAAGGGTTTATCGAAAATATTGTGCACAGAGTAATGCCAACAAGTATTAGCGAACGCAAGCTGATGTTTTTGGTTGGGGTATTTGCCTTTTTGTTTTCGTCGGTTTCAGACAACGTAACGGCTACGTTAATATCGCTTGCTGTAGTTATGTCGTTAAAACTACCGCCTAAAAAGCTTATAAAATATGCCACACTTATTGTGTTTGGTGTTAACTCCGGTGGTGTGTCGTTAATTACCGGTGACGTAACAACCTTAATGATATTTTTAGATGGCAAGGTAACCATTGCTAACTTATTACTGCTTATTGCGCCTGCATTTATGAGCGTTATGCTTTTAGCTGCAATGCTAAGTATTGGCATGAAAGGGGATGTAACCTTTTCAAAGTCTGGAAAAAAACGCATAGAAAAACCGATATCACCATTGCGGTTATTTTTGTATCTACAGTTATAAGCATACTTGCGCTGAGTGTAATTTACAGTGTACCGCCTTTATTAACTTTTTTATGTGGCCTATCAATCATGTTTTTAGTGGCGCAATTTTTAATGCGCAAAAAAGACATAAACAAAAATATTATCGACTACGTACGCGACATAGAATACGACACCTTACTGTTTTTCGTCGGGGTTTTATTATTGGTAGGTGCTTTAAAAGAGATTGGAATGCTTAGTAAGTTTACCGACCTTTACACCGTTATGGCGCCACAGTACGCTAACTACTTAATGGGTATTTTGTCGGCCGGGGTTGATAACGTACCGCTCACTGCTGCTTTACTAAAAGCTAATATAGTAATGAGCCAGCAAGATTGGTTATCGTTTACTTATGCAACCGGTGTTGGCGGATCTATGCTAATTATTGGATCGGCTGCGGGTATTATTGCTATGAGTAAAGTAAAAGAGCTAACTTTTATGAGTTACTTACGTTTGTCGCTCTATTTGTTAGTAAGTTATACCGTGGGTTATGCGGGCGCTTATTACATGGGCGGGTTTGTTTAAGTTTTGCTTAACAAACCGCATTAAAACGCTTGACAGCTAGACGTCTAAACGTTAACTTTCAAACCCCACTTTATAGTGGGGTTTTGTTTTATTAGCCATTGGTTAATAAAACATTCAGAAGAGGTGCGATACTTAGGTATTTAATGGTAGGTGACGAACGCCCATAACCATTAAAGAGGGAAGTACTCGCCGAGAAAACCAACGTTACGTCGATGTTGTTTTTCGGTTTATGGGGCTGAATCCTCAAAACTGTCACCAATCTAGGTGGAGAGCTTCTGGCAGTGGATTTACCTTCAAGCATTCACTTGCCAAGTTCTTCTTGTTTTATCGCGGTTTGGATACCGCAAAAGGAGACTAAATGACTACCCAATCAGTGCCGCAAGCAGTATCGGACGTTAAATCAGATTACATCGTTGCCAAATTTGGCGGAACCAGTGTGGCTAACTTTGATGCGATGAGTCGTTGTAGCGAAATTATTGTTGCCGATAAAAGCGTGCGTATTGTTGCTGTAAGCGCCAGTGCCGGCGTAACTAATCATTTGGTTGCACTGTGTAAATCAAGCATCACCCCACAGCAGCGCCAAGAACACATTAACGGCGTGCTAGCCATTCAACAGGCTATTTTAGATGAGTTATCGCTTGATGCCGATTTAGCCGTAGGTTTTAACGAAACGTTAAAAGCATTCCAAACGCTAGCGCTTGAAACACTGACAACTGATCAGCAGCACGATGAGTTACTTAGCTTTGGTGAGCGTTTATCGTCGTATTTATTTGCGCAAGTGCTGCGTTTAAAAGGCTTAAATGCCGATCGCTTTGATGTACGCCAAGTACTTAAAACAGATAGTCAGTTTGGAAAAGCAACGCCAAATGTAAGCGCAACTGCACAAGCTGCTAAAGAATATTTGATCCCACTGTTAGATGACCAAGTTATTGTAACCCAAGGTTTTGTTGGCAGTGACGAATTTGGACAAACAACAACGCTTGGCCGTGGTGGGTCTGACTACAGTGCCGCTTTACTTGCTGAGGCAATAAACGCCAAAAGCGTACATATTTGGACTGATGTTGTGGGTATTTTTAGTACCGATCCGCGATTATGTGTAAAGGCATCTCCGATTGCTCGTTTAAGCTTTGATGAAGCTGCTGAAATGGCTACCTTTGGTGCAAAGGTATTGCATCCAGCTACTATTTTACCTGCTAGCCGTAGTCATATTAATGTGTTTGTTGGTTCAAGCCGCGAGCCTGAACGTGGTGGTACGTGGATAGAGCGTGAAAAATCGCAGCAGCCAGGAATTCGCGCGGTAACCCAACGTAAAAATCAAATTTTGCTCACCCTTAAAAGCCCTGAAATGTTATTGGCTAGTGGCTTTTTAGCCCGTGTATTTACTATTTTAAGCGAGTTTAATATATCGGTTGATTTGGTAACTACGTCTGAAATTAGTGTAGCAATAACGCTTGATAATGCGCCTAACGCGTCGCGCCCAGAGCTCGACCAAGCGTGTTTAGATAAGCTTGCTGAATTTTGCCATGTATCGGTTGAAAACAACTTAACACTAGTGGCGCTTATTGGCTCTGAGATTCAACTTCGCCAACACGAAATGAACTTAATGCAGGTATTAAGTGATTTTAATATTCGCTTAATTTGTCATGGTGCAAGCAAGCACAACCTATGCTTTTTAGTCGAGCAAAGTGAATCTGATAATGTGGTTCAGGCTATTCATAGCCGTTTGTTAGAAGCTTAACTAGCAATACCAATTCGCAATAATACTTAATCATTTTTAGGGGCTAAAGGTGTCGCTATCTGCTTTAAAAAATTCTCATTTAGAAC
>NZ_BADX01000153.1:0-55344 GCF_000241365.1 Pseudoalteromonas sp. BSi20480
ATATAGTAAAAAAAAGACACTCAATAAGGCTATTAAGTGTCTTTTTTATTTAATTGCTAAACGTTATTTAAGCTCAGCAAGCATCTCGTCGCTATAAGGCACTAACTCTTCGCCGTTAGTTACTTTGCTAATGTAATCAGGGTTTGCAATTAGCGGGCGGCCAATCGCAATCAAATCAAACTTACCTTCATTAATTGCTTCTTTAGCTGACTCAAAGCTGTAGCTACCTACGCCTACCAGTGTTCCTTTGTATCCCGCACGTAAAAACTCTGATGTAGTTTTGCCTTCTAGCGATTCGAATGTTGTGCTGTCGTCAAAAATACCACCGTGCAAGTAAGCAAGGTTTCGTTTTTCAAGTTCAGGTAGTAAGTAGTCAAATACCGCTTTGTCACGGTTATCTTCACTCATATTAAAGTAGGCGCCAGGTGTTACACGCAGTGCTGTACGCTCGTTACCTACTGCAGCAATAACTGCATCGGTAACCTCAAGTGCAAAGCGAGCCATGTTTTGCGGTGTTTGGCCGTACTCGTCTTCACGTACATTGGCTTCATAATGTAAAAATTGATCAATTAAGTAACCGTTTGCGCCATGAATTTCTACACCGTCAAAACCGGCTTCAATTGCGTTTTCGGCGGCTTTGGCAAAATCTGCAATTAACGATTTAATATCATCAATGGTTGCCGCTTTTGGTGTTATGTAAGTCAGCTCGCGCATGCGGGGTACCGAACCTTCTACGCCAATTGCTGAAGGTGCGAGTACTTCACCATCAAAAAAGTGGGGGTGCGCAACACGGCCAACATGCCAAAGTTGAGCAAACATTTTACCGCCATTTGCATGCACAGCGTCGGTCACTTTTTTCCAACCTTGAATTTGCTCGCTAGTAAACAAACCTGGCGTAGTTGGGTACCCTTGCCCGTCTGGGCGAATAATTGTCGCTTCGCTAATAATGAGACCTGTGTCTGCGCGGCGAGCATAATACTCAACCATATCTTGCGTTGGCACTAAATTTTCGTCAGCCATACAACGTGTAAGCGGTGCCATTAATACACGATTTTTAAGTTCAATCGTGTCATTTAATTGATATGGTGTAAGTAAATCTGTGTTCATTTTATAAATCCTTCATTGTGGGTATGCATACTAAGTGCGGCCATTTAGGCTACATTCAAGATCAATTTTGAATGTTTGCTCAAAATATACTGACTAACCCATAAAACAGATCTAAATAACAAAAATAATTGTGAAGTTTTCAACACGGTGTCACATAACTCGATATACTTGTACGCTATAAATATAAATTGACCGCAACAAAAGTGAGCCCATCATGACACGCGCAAATGCAACCGAAGAACACGACGTAATTTTAGGCCTTGGAGCCAAAAAGCGTCTCGCTTTTATGTTTGAAACCGTACAACAGTACAAGCAAGTATGGATTTTAAATGACGACGACGGCTGTGTAATGCTTACTAACGAAGATGATGATTGTGTGCCTGTATGGCCTACACGAGAATTTGCACAAGCATGGGCAACTGGCGACTGGGAAGGATGCACACCTAAAGCAATCCCTACTAGTGACTGGTTCAGCCGATGGACACCCGGCCTTGAAGAAGACGACTTACTTATTGCCGTATTCCCGACAGAGGAAGACGACGGCACTATTTTATTCCCTGATGAATTTGAAAGACAACTAAAAGCACCAAAGAAAAAATACTAAGTAACTAGCATAACTTTATTTAGTTTATAAACGCGGCTTTACAATAGCCGCTTTTTTTATACCTGCTTTCTAAAATTTAAATATGCCTGAGTGATTGCCTTAGCATCTTCAACTTGCGGATAGTGCCCAAGCTCAGCAAAGCCTTGTGTGCGGGCATTAGGTATTATTTTTTCATACTGTTCGAGCATGTGTTTCCCTGATATTGGGTCTTGCTCACCTGCAATCAATGTAACCGGTATATCGCTATTAATAATTGCAGTAACCCAGCGCTGCTCGTTTTGCTTTCGCTGTGTAATGTAATTAATTAGCTTTGGCATAACACGTAAACCATTATTGTGATTTAAAAGCGCCCAAAGCGTATCTATAACTACAGGTGCGGGTGGCGTGTTTGCACCAAATATGGAGGTTAAATTTTTGGCAAACTTTTGCTTACTCATTAGCTTAGGGACTATCCAGCCCAGCTTTGAAAGTAACAGCTTTTGTATAAATAACGGTTTATGTGCTTGAGGAAACAACCCGCCATTCAAAAAGCACACACTGTGTATATGTACTTCACTTTGATTAGCCACTTGCCTCGCTAATAGCTCTTGGGCAACGGTATCGCCATAGTCGTGGGCAAGTATGTGTAAATTACTTATATTTAAATGCTGTAAAAAATGTGTGTATAAATCAGCTTGCTCTGCAATTTTATAATCCGCTTTAAATGGCTTATCCGAAAGCCCAAATCCCAGCATATCAAGTGTCACTAAAAAGTAGTGTTTACTGAGTTCATCCCACATACCTTCCCAATCCCAGCTTGCACTTGGAAAACCGTGAATTAAAACAAGCGCGGGGTTATTTGTATTCCCTGCCGTTTTAGTAAAAATTTGATGCCCGTTTATATGTATAAATTGACCGCTTAATTGCCATTGTGAAAGTGTGTACATGTTATAAACCAAAACTTTTGTATTTAATTGTTGTAACACAATTCCCCATAAACTTCGAAAAATCACCAGCAAGCTTTAACGCATAGATTAAAAGAAAGCCTTTTTCATTACAAAAATACCTATAAATACGGTATTAACTGGGAACCCACGCTAAATAAAAGTATTAAGCAACGTACTATTTAACAAAGAGTTTAGTTAATTATTAGCTTGTAACTTAACTATTAAATGCTATATTCAAAGCTCTTAGGTAATATTACAGTCTCAAAAAATACCATACAAAAGGATTGCTAAATGGCTTTGCAAAGTAGAGCTAATAAAGGGGTGCTATTAAGTACTTTACTTCAGGTTGTAATCCTCACTACAGGTATTGTTTTAACCTACTTTCAACAAATTCAGCATCAACAAACCTTAGACTCAAAAGTAACAGCTGCGCTAAATAGCAAGTTAACCAGTTTATCCGTAGGCATAAATAACAGAATGGAGTTATATCAATACGGGTTATTTGGCCTCAAAGGGTTTATACAAGGTATTGGAATAGAAAATTTAGACTACACCGCAATTAAGAGTTATTCAAACGCAAGAGATTACGCCCAAGAGTTTCCTGGTGCTAACGGCGTTGGGTACATAAAAAAAGTAACACATAACGAACTTGCCGCGTTTATAACTAAAGCACAAAGCGAACGCCCCGATAGCCTATTTAATTATAAAACATTTTCTGAAAACAAAAATGATCACTTTGTGATCCAATATATTTTTCCTGAAAGTGGTAATAAACAAGCAATAGGGTTAGATATTGGCTCAGAAACTATTCGTAAACGTGCAGCATTAAGCGCGGTTTTTGCAAATAATGCGCAATTATCTGCACCTATTACGTTAGTCCAAGCAGATCAAAAAGCTCATCATGGTTTTTTGATTCTATTACCTATTTATAAGAGTAAGATCACTCCTACATCTAACGATGAACGCCTTGAAGCACTGCATGGCTGGGCATACTCCCCTTTGCTTATAGACAATATTTTAAACTCATTATTTGAGATTGATGAAAACTACTTAACCATTAGCGATCTCAACGATGCAACCGATGTGGCCTTTTTTACATACGGCAATCCAGCAAATAACACTGAATTTAAAGTTTCCACTGTGACTAAAGTGATTGGTCGTGAGTGGCAAATAACGTTGCATGGCTCTTACGCGTTTGTAGAAAACCTGCATTTGCCCTATCAGTATCAAGCACTCGTGAATGGTATTTTTTTAACACTCATTGCTATGTTAATTGTGCTTGCAATACAGTTACAATTTTTTCGAAAAGCCCAAAAAGAAAACTTAAGACGTGAAGCCGAACAAGCACATAAAAATATTCTTGAACAAGCCAATTTAAAACTAGAAACCGATGTAAAACTGCGAACTCAGCAAATAGCTGATATTAGTATGTTACAGCGTAGTATTTTAGACAGTGCTAGCTACTCTATTATAGCTACCGACATAAACGGTTTAATCACCGAGTTTAACCCTGCCGCAGAGAAGTTACTGGGCTACAAGGCATTTGATGTAGTGGGTAAAAAAACCTGTGGCATATTTCATTTAGAAACAGAACTGATAAGCAAAGCAAAACAACTGAGTATTGAGCTCAATAAAATAGTGAGTCCTGGATTTGAAACATTAATTGTAAAAGCAACCCCCACAGAACCCGATGTTAATCAATGGACCTATGTAGACTCTAAAGGTAGGCATATTCAAGTGAGCTTAAGTGTTACGTCGCTGTTGAATAACAGAGCCCAAGTTGTAGGTTTTTTAGGCATTGCGTTTGATTTAACGCAGCAAATAAAACACGAGCACGCGCTTGCTCATGCAAAGGAACTCGCAGAGCAAAGCTCTAAGACTAAATCTGAATTTTTAGCAAACATGAGCCATGAAATACGTACACCTATGAATGGTATTTTAGGTACTCTGCAGTTACTGCAAGAGCAACCGATGAATGATAAATCAACAGACTACTTAAAAAAAGCACTCTACTCTACTCGCTCATTAACCACTATTATTAACGATATACTGGATTTTTCTAAAATCGAAGCCGGTAAACTTTCTCTTGAGCAGAAGGTGTTTGAGCTGGACGAATTAATTCATCATTTAGAGTCTGATTTATTAGTACCTGCCCAAGAAAAGAATATTTATCTAAAATTTAAATCAACGATTCATCATAAATACTGGCGTGGTGATGCTGTAAGAATAAGGCAGGTGTTTTTAAACATAATATACAACGCAATTAAGTTTACACACAAAGGAGGTGTAACGGTTGAGTTTAAACTAACTGACGATGAACAAGTTTGCGCTATTGTTTCAGACACAGGTATTGGTATTCCAAAAAATGTTGTAAACAGGCTCTTTGAGCGATTTGAACAAGCAGAGTCTTCAACCACGCGTGAATATGGTGGAACAGGGCTTGGATTGCCAATTACGAAGTCGCTAATAAACCTTATGGACGGTGACATAAAAGTAACAAGCGAAGAAGGTGTTGGAAGCCAGTTTTATGTATACCTACCGTTAGAACAAGCTGACAAAATACCAAGCACTGATAATACTGAAAATTTAGATTTTCCCGATCTAAGTAATAAAGTTATTTTGATTGCTGAAGATAATAAAATTAACCAAATAATTGTGAGCTCTTTTCTTGAGCCTACAGGTGCTAAATTAGTCATTGCTAATAATGGTTATGAAGCAATAGATTTATACAAAAAGGTATCACCTCATATAATTTTCATGGACATACAAATGCCAAAAATGGATGGCTTTGAAGCGTGTAAAGCCATAAAAAGGATAGATGCATCACAAACAGTTATTGCACTTACAGCCAATGTACTCTCTGAACAAAAGCAACTTTATGAACAGTTTTTTGATGGGTACGTATCAAAACCTATTGAAAAACAAAAACTAATAAACGCATTACATATTAAAATACCTAAAGCCGAAATACCTTAAAACTGACATATTGGGTATTAAATGGTTATATAAATACTTATAAAGTATTTTTTACATAAGCACATAAGCAAATTAAAGGGGGAGTATGCTTAGATTATTTAGTTTATATTTATGTATATTGTTGACCCTATTGTCTTTTAGTACATTAGCTCAATCGCTTAATGATGAACAAATTAAAAAAATTGGGCCCGCTATTTGGCAACAGGTTAATATAAAGTCACCTGTTTCGGGTGAACAAATAATCAGTGCATATCAAAATAAGCAAAGCCCTCTTGTTTCTTTATCTGAAATGCGTGGACCCGCTGTTGCTAAAATACCACTGTCGACTCTGAATGAAGAACGCTGGGTTGTATTACCCCAAGCAAACTACCTAGATGGTGGTTTTGCTTATTGGCAAGATACACAGGGAATTCGTTTAATTGCTGATTTTTCTCAGGGTAGTTTGTCGCAGTCAGCAATTATAATGCATGGACAAGCGTTTCAATTAAACCTAGAAACAAATTCTCAAGGCGTACTGTGGCTTTATTTAAATGCACGTCATTACGCGAAACCAGTGAGTGTAACCTTTTTAGATGAGCCTACATTTATATACCAGCAGTTTTTTATAAATTCACTCAGTATAATGTCCATCACCATTATGCTCACCCTTGCCTGCATGGCATTCATTCTTTATTTAAAAACAGGTCAAAACGTTGCGTTATATTGTGCAGGTTATATTGGCTTACACGGAATTGGTTGGGCGTTTGCGGCTGGGGTTTTTGGCGTATTTTACAGCTTTAAAAGCATAAACTCACATTATTTTGGTATGTATATTTTTTCGTTTGCGATATCTTCAGCCAGCGCCTTTGCCTATTACTTATTTAATTTTCATACGGTTGCAAAAACACGAATAAGCCAATTTTTAAAGTATTTTTCTTATGTCGCTTTTATTAGTGGCTTTATAAACCTAGTACTACCCTTTCATTGGGTATTTTATTTAGCACACACTTTAGCAGCAATATGGGTGGTACTAACGTTAGTGCTCGGCTTTAAAATGTTGAGCTTAAACGATTTTAGAGCAAAGTACTTTTTAACCGGTAATATTGTTTACAGCCTATCACTTGTTGCCTTTATTTTATCTCACCTTAATTTATTCGTAACGGCTTCAGCTGAACTTTGGGTGCTTGTTGCCCTCGCTATTGATTGTATTTGTATATTACTTTCATTATCCGAATGGATGAAAATAAAGCAAAACGATTATATTAATGCCCTTGAGCAATCCCGTATTGACCCACTTACAAAAGTAGGCAATCGTTTACTACTACAAGAAAAGCTAAATTCTATAGGCCATTATTATTTAATAGGATTTATTGACTGCGATGGTATGAAATCAATAAACGATCAACTAGGGCATGCCAGTGGCGACAAACTACTTATCAATGTCACTGAATTAATTAAAAAAGAACTGGCCAACCTAGGAGATGTGTATAGAACTGGAGGCGATGAGTTTATATGTTTGTGTTGTGCTTCGTCGTTAAACGAGCTAGAAAAATTGGCAGACAACACATCTAAAGCACTTAATAAAGCGCATATTCAACTAAAGCAAACGTGGCAGCAATCTGGTTTAAGCTTTGGCATTGCTAGCAGCAGTGAGTGCACAGATTATAAAGCATGTTTTACTTTAGCTGATGAAAGAATGTATGCGGCAAAATATGCTCGTAAAAATAATACACCTACTAACCACAATACCACTCAGCAGATTTAAAGCACAAAAAAAGACGCCCAAAGGCGTCCTGATATTGAATGATGGTGGAGGAAGAGGGATTCGAACCCTCGTTAGGGATTAACCTAAACACACTTTCCAGGCGTGCGCCTTCAGCCACTCAGCCATTCCTCCACGGTGTTGCATAGCAACAGCGCGTTATAGTATGAAATAGGTTACGCAGGTGCAAGGCCTTTTTTAAATATGTACTGTTGAATGGCTATTAATCGTGCAGTTATTTACTTTTTCAATAAAAAACGGCTAAACCATAAGGCTTAGCCGTTTTTTATATCAGTCTAGTTACTTTACATTTGCTAAAAACTATTTAGCCATACTCGCCGTAAAGTCTAGCATGCGGTTAAGTGACTTAAGTGCACCTTCACGCAAGTCCATATCTACAAACACCTCTTTACCTTGAGGGTCTATTAAAGCCTCCTCAATCGCTTTTAAGCCATTCATTGCCATCCACGGGCAATGTGCACAACTTTTACAAGAAGCGCCTTCACCAGCCGTAGGGGCGGCAAAGAACTCTTTCTCTGGGCATAGCTGCTGCATTTTATAAAAAATACCGCGATCAGTCGCAACAATAAACTTTTTATTCGCCATTGTTTGCGCTGCTTTAATCAGCTGGCTTGTAGATCCAACGGCGTCAGCAAGTGCAACTATTTCTGCAGGTGACTCTGGGTGAACTAAAACGCCAGCATCTGGGTGCAGTGCCTTAAACTCTTTCAATGCTTTAGTTTTAAACTCGTCGTGAACAATACATGCGCCATTCCACATGATCATATCAGCGCCGGTATTTTTTTGAATGTAGCTGCCTAGGTGCTTGTCTGGGCCCCAAATAATTTTTTCGCCTTGCTCGTCTAAGTGCTCAACAATTTCAAGCGCGCACGATGAGGTTACAATCCAATCTGCACGGGCTTTAACCGCTGTAGAGGTGTTTGCATACACCACCACTTTACGATCAGGGTGCTGGTCGCAAAATGCTGAGAACTCATCAATCGGACAACCG
Organism: Pseudoalteromonas sp. BSi20480; assembly: GCF_000241365.1. NCBI lineage: Bacteria > Pseudomonadati > Pseudomonadota > Gammaproteobacteria > Alteromonadales > Pseudoalteromonadaceae > Pseudoalteromonas > Pseudoalteromonas sp. BSi20480. The sequence goes on from NZ_BADX01000153.1 coordinate 8,367, forward strand.
ATGTCTAGCGAGCATGTTGCTTCAAGTGTTGGCATAACAACCGTTTTGTTTGGCGTTAAAATTTTAGCAGTTTCCCCCATAAAACGAACGCCTGCAACGATGATCATATCAGCGTCGTGTCTTGCACCAAAGCGCGCCATTTCTAAAGAGTCGGCAACGCAACCGCCAGTTTCTTCGGCAAGGGCTTGGATTTCAGGATCAGTATAATAATGCGCTACGAGTACCGCGTTTTTATCTTTAAGTAATTGCTTAATACGTGCTTTGTATTCGCCTTGCTCGTCGTTTGTTAACGGTGCTGGCTTTGGAGGGAAAATATAGCCTTCAGGCATAATAGTTTGCGCTAAACTCATGTTCTCGACCACTTATTTACAGTGTATAAATTACGGCGAATTATACGAGAATAAAAACATAAATAACAGCAAACTGCTTAAGCTTGTTTATAAAAAAACAGAATGGGATTTTAAAAAGAATGTAGCAGATGGTGGGTCATGATGGATTCGAACCATCGACCAATTGATTAAAAGTCAACTGCTCTACCAACTGAGCTAATGACCCGCTCTAACTTTACAACCTTGAATACTACGTAAATCCGCCGATAAAAGACCATTTTAAAATGGTGGGTCATGATGGATTCGAACCATCGACCAATTGATTAAAAGTCAACTGCTCTACCAACTGAGCTAATGACCCGCTCTTTTTGCAACATTTTGAGTGGGGTAACCATTCGTTTGCTGCGGGCGCTTATAATACTTATTTATAAAATGAGTGCAACCGAAATTGTCTCTTTTTTTAAGTTTTTATGCCTAGTTGACCAATTTTAGACCGCTTATGACAAAAAGCAGTCTAATCAAGCTGATTCAATTAATTAGACAGGCGATCTGTGGCTAATTTTGCAGCCGTTGTACTTGGGTACTGCGTAACAAGTTCGTTAAGTATTTTTAACGATTCGTCTGTCAGTCCTTGCTCTTTTAAAAGCGTGCCTAATTTTAACATGGCGTCTGGGCGTTTATTTGAATTTGGATATTCGTTTACAACCACTCTAAAGTGATCAACCGCTTTAACTCCATCGTTTTTAATTGTTAATAATTGACCTAACCAATAGTGTGCGTTTGACGCATACACAGATTCTGGATATGTTTTTAAGAACGTTTGAAACTCTGGAATAGCCTGGTCGTAGCGTTTATCTTTCATTATAAGTGCAACAGCACGCTCGTAAGCCTCATTCTCAGATAAATCACTGCTATATGCTTGTGAGTCATTAGGTTGTGCATAGTCGGTTGCAGGGACTGCTGCAGGCTGTGAATACGCTTGACTAACACGATTTTCAATCTCTTGATAAAGCTCACGCTGACGCTGAAGTACTTTTTCTAGTTTATAGCTTTGCTCTTCCGTCACTCCGCGAATTTGACTTACTTCATCTTGCAGTAAATTAAGTTGCTGTTGTAACTCGGCTTGCAAGAAATTACGCGATTGCATCATACTTTCTAACGACGCTAAGCGCTTCTCAATACTTGACTGTGAACTCGCAGCTTCTGAAACAGGAGCGGGAGCAGCCCATAACTGGGTGCTCCCGCTCAATATCATTGCTGCCAAAATAATTTTCGGCTTCATAATATCTCTTATCTTAGTAAACTAATACCGCACGGCGGTTTTTAGCGAAAGCTGATTCAGTGCGAGACTTAACCATTGGTTTTTCTTCACCGTAACTCACTACTGACATTTGGCTAGCTGATACACCTAAGCTTAGCAGGTATTTTTCAACTGACTGACCACGGTTTTCACCTAGTGCAATATTGTACTCTGGCGTGCCACGCTCATCTGCATGGCCTTCAATTAATACTTTAACCGATGGGTTTTTTACTAAAAAGTCAGCATGTGCGCGAAGTAAATCAGCATATTTGCTTTCAATTGTCGCTTTATCAAAATCAAAGTAGATTACTTGCTCTTGACGAAGTGCTTCGTATTTTTGACGAAGTTGTTCTTCAGCACGTTCTTCAGGCGAAATTGTTGCTACTTCAACTGTATCGTTGCTAGTTGTTTGCTCAACAGCAGGTTGATTAGATTGGTTTGCAGCACCTTCGTCGATATCTGAAGACGAGCTACAAGCTGCTAATGTCATTACTGGCACAGCAATTAGCAGGCCTTTAAGTATTTTATTAAGTTGCATTGAGTAGATTCCTATTTTGAGTAAACCAGTAACATTACTGTAAATATGGCGACCAAGCTGGCGCCTTTACTTGTCCGTCTAGCACAGGTAATCGTGCTTTAAAGCGGCCGTCCATCGATACTAACGCCAGTACCTGTTTGTTATTATGGAGCGTGCTGTATATTATCATCGAGCCATTTGGCGCTATACTCGGTGATTCATCTAAGCGAGTTCGCGTTAATACTTGAAACGCGCCAGAAGCTAGCTCTTTTTTAGCAAGATGGTACTTACCGTTCGTACGATTAACCATCACTAATTCTTTACTGTCAGGCGTAACTGACCCTGCAAGATTCATATCGCCATCAAACGTTAGGCGCTTTGATCTGCCAGTTTTTAAATTTAACTTATAAATCTGAGCATTACCACCCCTTTCCGAGGTAAACACTATATCTTGCCCATTTGGGTACCAAGATGGTTCAGTATCTATGCTACGGTGGTTTGTTAGGCGTGTTTCTTTACGCGTTGCCAGGTTTAGTAAATAAATTTCTGTTGCGCCTGTTTTATCTTTTGAAAGGACTAATAGAAGCTCTTTACCATCAGGTGAAAACTGCGGCGCACCATTAATCCCACGATAGCTGGCTACCACTTCTCGCTTACCTGTATATAAGTCTTGGATATATATTTGGCTTTGACGATTTTCAAACGTTACATAAGCAAGCTTGGTACCATCTGGTGACCACGCGGGTGACATTAACGGCTCTTTAGAGCGCAAAAGTACTTGTTCGTTGAATCCATCGTAATCGGCAACAACGAGTTGATACGGCTTATCGTCTTCGTCACGCACAATCACATAGGCAATTTTAGTTAAAAATGCACCTTTTTCGCCTGTTAGTTTTTCATAAATCACATCACTAATACGGTGTGAATAGCGGCGAAAGCCACTTTCTGAAATAACGCTTTCTCTGGCTTCTAAAATGTGGTCTTGGCTTTTTACTAATTGCCCATTAGACATCATTTGGGTGTTACCACCCGTGATTTGACCACGAATTACATCCACTAATTCATAGCGGACTAAGTATCGGCCATCGGTTTGCTGTTCAACTTGACCAACTAAAACGGCCTCAACCCCTTGATTAACCCATGAGGCATAATCAAGGGGTTGGTCCTCGCTTGGTTGTTGTGGCATTTGCGCAACATCAACCGGCTTAAACTTACCACTTCGTACTAAATCAGCTGCAATCACATCACTTAGTTTTTGTGGGATCGGACCTATTCCGGTGTATTTAAATGGCACAATAGCAATAGGCCTTGCGCCATCAACACCTTCGGTGATTACAATTTCAAGTGCAGCATTTGCAATGCCTTGAAACCCTAGTAGCAATACTACACAGGCTACTCTTAGTTTATTGAACATATCATTCCTTTAAAATTCTGGCTTGATTGTTAAGTTAATATTTTTTAGCTGGTCAAACACGTCTCTGTCTTTAGACACAGGTAATGTGTCGGCCATACGAACCGCTCTGAGCGCGGCCTCACACACTAGCTTATCACCACCTAAAGACTTAACTTGCGTAACTAAACCATTAAAGCCAAGACGGATATTCACTCGACATTGTTGGTTTTTCATTTTTTCATCAATTAACAAGTTTTGTTGGATGCGCGCCATAATCAAAGCACGGTATTTGTCAACTTCACTCGCAACTTGTTGCTGGCGTATTTTACTACGTGCAGCCTGCTCTTTAGCAAGTTGTTCTTGTAATATTTGTTCTTGTAATGCTTGTTGACGCTTACGTTCAGCTTCGGCTGCACGCTCTTTAGCTTCTTGCTCACGCTTAATACGTTCAGCTTCTGCTTTTTTTAGCGCTTCTTCTTCGAGCTTACGTTTATCTGCCGCGGCTTTTGCTGCCTTTTCAGCCTCTTGTTTTTGCTTTTCTGCTTGCTTAGCTTTGGCACGCTCTTTTTGCTCTATCTCACGCGCCTTTTTTGCTTGAGCTTCAGCTTGCGCTTTTTCTTTCTCTTTGGCTTTGCGTTCACGCTCAAGTTTTTTAATGTTTCGAGCCTCAGATTCACGTTGTTTGCGAGCATCTGCAGCCCTGCGTTCTAAATCACGTATCCGCTTATCTTCAGCACGCTTTTTATCTTTTTCTTTTTTTGTAGCTCAGCAATTTTTTGCTCAACCATTTTTTGGTCAACCGTTACCGCAGAAACAGCATTGTCGGGTTCAGGTATAGCTGTGTTTAACGTCACTTCCATTACTTTAGGGGTTGGTGCATGAATGTTAGCTGACGCGTACAACAATCCGCCCAAACCTAAATGCAATACCACCGATTTTACTAATGCACTACTCATCCAGTTAATTCCCCTCAAAGGATTCGGTCATTAATCCCACTGACGGCACACCTGCGTTTTTCAAAAAATCCATTAGCAATAACACTTCTTGATAAGAAACTTTACCAGAACCTTTAATCATTACAGGTACATCTGGATTTTTCATTAACTGCAATTTAATCACAGCGGCTACATCGAGTGCTTCCATTGGTTCCTCTGGGTCGGTACCTACACTGACGTAATATTTACCCTCAGCATCAATGGACGCAATAATTGGTGGTGTATCTTTTGTATCAACTAAATCAGATTCTTCCATTTTTGGTAAATCTACTTTTACACCGTGAGTAATTAGTGGCGCAGTCGCCATGAAAATAATCAGCAGTACCAACATTACATCGATATAAGGTACTACATTAATTTCTGCTACTGGGCGGCGCTTTTTACGATGGTACATTCGCTTGTGCCTCTATTTGTGTAGCTGCTTGACGGTGTAAAATATTAGCAAACTCTTCCATAAAGTTGATGTAGTGAGATTCAAGCTTTTCAACACTGTTTGAAAAACGGTTATAAGCAATTACAGCCGGAATTGCAGCAAATAAGCCCATTGCCGTAGCAATTAGAGCCTCTGCTATGCCCGGAGCAACCATTTGTAATGTGGCTTGTTTTACTTCACCCAATGCAATAAAGGCATTCATAATACCCCACACAGTGCCAAATAAACCGATGTAAGGACTTATAGAACCGACCGTTGCCAAGAACGATAGGCTTTTTTCAATTTTTTCTATTTCACGTGACAACGCTACACGCATTGAACGATGCGTACCTTCCATTACTATACTTGCGCCTTGAAATGTATTTTTTTTATGACGCGCAAATTCTTTAAAGCCTGCTGTAAATAACGCCTCAATACCATGAGATTGAGCACTACGAGATGAAATTTCGTTATAAAGTTTACTTAAATCAATGCCTGACCAAAACTTTTGCTCAAACTTTTTAGCATTCGAAAGCGCATCAGAGATTGCTTTTTTACGTTGAAAAATAATAGCCCACGACATAACCGACATGGCAACTAGCCCTAACATTACTAATTGTACAAGCAAACTGGCTTCTAAAATTAGATCCAAAAAATTAAGCCCTGATCCCACATTAAACTCCTAAATAGTATCAAAATACGTCAATTGTAATGATTTGTGCAATTATGACCGCAACTAAGGTCATTTAGTTGCAACTAGTGTATCGAGTCCATTTCAAACTAACAACGATATTGCTATGAATAGCCAACAAAAAACGTTAAAAATCGGCTATGTTGTTTATTTTTTACGCCTAGCTATATAAATATTTATTCAAATAAAATAAAAACTCAGGTTTAGCTGCGTAATTATATAAATAAACATCATAAAACACGGCATTTATTCAAAATCAATGCATAAACACGCAAAACCACGTTAACGTTACCTGCCAGAATACTAAAACTAATACCGAATAATCATATAAAAATATACTTAAGCAATATTTTTCATGAACTTATAAAATATATGATTATTTAACAAACAAATTACAAACTACAAAAAAACTAAAAGACATTAGTTTTTTTAATCCGAAAAAACAAATTTTCTAGTTTGAACAATTTTTAGATATTCCGTATTATTCTCCCATACCGAGCTAGCGCATTAAATGAAACTGTTTCATTATGTCCTGTTCTTAGTAATATGATTTTAAGTCGTGTTACATTGTTTTACTCTATTTGGATAAAACCTAACAGTGTAAAACATGGTTCCCCCAGATTACTTCCTTTAACTTGTTGTTAGCCCGCATTATTTGCGGGCTTTTTTTTACCTAAAATTTGGCCTAGACCAAAATATACAGATTCATTTAATATTGTTTATTGAGGCAGAAATTTAGCACTAAACCTAGCCAGCCATAGTCAGCACTGACTAAGTTGAATTTTATGAAAGGCACAATAGCCACACACGCCTTAACGCTCTGTGAATTGTTGGTTAACCAGAATTCAGGCTAGTTAATGGTAAGGCAAATGACTTTTCGTAGATAAAATACGTTATAAACGGACGTGCCCTTGCTAACGGTTATTTTTAGCAAGGGTTTAGGAAAGGTGTTTAAAATTAGTCTTTTTTAGGTAACAAGCCAAAATGATGGTACGCATTGTCAGACACAATACGTCCGCGCGGTGTGCGCTGAATAAACCCTTGTTGAATTAAAAACGGTTCAATAACATCTTCTATTGTTTCACGCTCTTCACCAATGGCAGCGGCTAAATTATCGAGCCCTACGGGACCACCCATAAACTTTTCAATGATGGCTAGTAAGTATTTACGATCCATATAATCAAAACCGCTTTTATCTACATCAATCATGTCGAGTGCTTGCTGGGCAACGTTTGCATTTACAGTGCCGTCAGATTTAACCTGAGTATAATCTCGCACACGGCGCAATAAACGATTAGCAATACGCGGCGTACCCCGTGACCGTTTAGCTATTTCACTAGCCCCATCGTCGCACATTTCTAGCTCCAGATAATGAGCTGACCGGCCCACTATATGCGATAAATCCTCTACTGAATAAAACTCCAAACGCTGCACTATGCCAAAACGGTCACGTAGTGGCGATGTGAGTGAGCCTGCACGCGTTGTAGCGCCTATTAACGTAAATGGCGGCAAATCCAGTTTGATAGAACGTGCAGCAGGGCCTTCACCTATCATTATGTCAAGCTGATAGTCTTCCATTGCAGGGTAAAGTATTTCTTCAACCTGTGGACTTAACCTGTGGATCTCGTCTATAAACAGTACATCACCTTCTTCAAGGTTTGTAAGAAGTGCCGCTAAATCGCCTGCTTTTTCAAGTACAGGTCCTGAGGTGGTTTTAATATTTACGTTTAATTCGTTTGCTACAATATTCGCCAATGTGGTTTTTCCTAAACCTGGCGGACCAAATATTAATAAATGATCAAGCGCTTCATCGCGGCTGCGTGCAGCTTCAATAAATATTTCCATTTGCTGCTTAACATGCGGTTGACCTCGGTAATCAGCCAACAGTTTTGGCCTAATTGCTCGGTCAATCGAGTCTTCATTTGTTTTTTCAGTCGCGTCAATTAAGCGATCCGCTTCAATCATGGGTTACTCACAACATCGATTTTAAAGATTCTTTTATAAGAACCTCAGTAGACATATCCGGTTTACTCACCGATTTTACTGCTTTTTGTGCCTGTGGCAATTTATACCCTAATGCAACAAGTGCAGAAACGGCATCATCCGCTGCATTATTAGCCACTAATGCATCGCTGTGAGGCTCTATCACTGCGCTATCGCTAAATGGTGTAAATAAATCATTACCCCAATCTTTTAGACGGTCTTTCATCTCAAGCACTAAACGTTCAGCTGTTTTTTTACCCACACCCGGTAATTTAACCAGCGATGTAGCATCTTCATTATTCACACAGCTAACAAACTGTTGCGCCGACATTCCCGATAAAATAGCGAGCCCGAGTTTTGGCCCTACCCCATTAGCTTTTAAAAGCTCTCTAAATAATGCGCGCTCTGTTTTATTATTAAAACCAAACAGTAACTGCGCATCTTCACGCACTACAAAATGAGTATAAACAATCGTGTTTTCACCCACTTTTGGTAAGTCGTAAAAACAGGTCATTGGCATTTGTACTTCATAACCCACGCCGCTTACTTCAAGTAAAATTTCGGGGGGTTGTTTTTCAACTAAAATACCATTTAAGCGGCCTATCATTGTTATTTCCTTAAGCGTCCTCTAACGGTTTTGCTTGCGCTACCCGCTAGTTTAATTAAATTTTGTTCTGAATGAGCATGGCAAATTGCTATTGCTAATGCATCTGCTGCATCGGCTTGAGGCGTACCCGGTAATTTTAGAATATTTTTTACCATATGCTGTACTTGGCTTTTGTCTGCACCACCGTTGCCTACTACAGCTTGTTTAATCTGCCTTGCCGAATACTCAAACACTGGTAAATCAGCCATTGCAGCACCCACAATGGCAGCACCACGCGCTTGGCCAAGTTTTAATGCAGAGTCGGGATTATGAGCCATAAATACTTTTTCTATAGCAAACGTTTCAGGCGAAAACTGCTCAACAAGTTGAGTGATGCCCTGATAAATCATTTTAAGTCGCACCGGGAAAGGATGATCGGCTAATTTTATACAGCCACTGCCTAAATAAGTAAATTTAGCACCTTGGTGAGCAACTACACCGTAACCAGTCAAACGCGATCCTGGGTCGATCCCTAAAATAATGGCCAAATCACATTCTCGTTGTTTTTATTGTAAATTAGGCTAATAATGCCAGAGCACTGTATAAAATACCAGTACCAAGCAAAAACAAAAATGCTCGCTTAAATAGCGAGCATTTTAAACGCAATAAAAACTAGTTTTACCCTAAAGCGCGCACTAATCCTTGGGTGTTTTGTTTAAGGGTACGGGCAATCATCAAATAACCCAACCCGGCTACAAATAAACCACCAGCAAGCGGGCCTATAATCCATATGTGTGGATGAAGCTTGCCCGTAAGTTCAAACATTTGTTGCTGCACAATCAAAAGCGCTAAGTCGCTAAAAAATGCAGCAACTAAACCGGCTAATCCACCTAATAATAAAAACTCGTACAAGGTCGCATTTTTAATTAAACGGCTTTTAGCACCTAATGTTCTTAAAATTACAATTTCTTGCATGCGTTCACCTAAGCTCGCTTGCACTTGCGAAATGAGTACTAATGCACCGCACAAAACAACAATGGCAAGTACAAAACCAATGGCGAGTGATACTTGCGATATTGTGGTTTGTATTTGCTTTACAAAGTTGTCTACATCGATTGCAGTAATGGTTGGATAGGTGCGCAACAGTTGGCTAAAGTCGCGCTTTTGCTCAGGTTCTATCCTAACCGACGAAATATACGTTGCCGGAAAATCTTTAAGTACATCTGGGCTGAGTATAATAAAGAAGTTGGGTTTAAGCGTTGCCCAGTTAACTGTACGAACGCTGGTAATTTTAGCATCGAACGACTGCGCGCCAATTAAAAAGGTAAGTGTGTCGCCAATTTCAACGTCAAGGCGCTCTAACATCGACTCTTCAACTGATGCCTCGGCCACTGCGTTTTCACCAAACCATTCACCTTGAATTATCTCGTTTTGAGCCGGTACATCTTTAAGCCACGTTAAGTTTAGCTCACGGCCAATACCCGAACGCGCTTCTTCATCTTTTTTCTCATTGTCTTGAAGAGATACTTCACGTGCAACCAACTCACCATTTACCGCGTTAACACGCCCTCGAATCGTTGGGTAGAAGTCAGACACTAAAATGTCTTTCTCAGCAAGGTAATTATTGATTGGTTCAAGGTCGTTTTGCGTAATATTAACTAAAAATGCATTGGGCGCATCGCTTGGTAATTGCGACTGCCAATCAGCAATCATGTCATTTTTAAGCACAACTAAAAACAGAAGCAGTTTAATGGCGAGCGAAAAACTAATAAGTTGAACTGCATTTACATTGGCACGCTTTTGAATCGACGCAATAGCCAATGACCAACTATTACCTGGTTTCAAACCCAGTTTTCGGCCACCGCCAAATATAAGTTTAGATATTAAAAACAACACGCCAATTAAAGTTAGTGTGGTTATAAATAATATTAGCGTTATTTTTATATTGTTACTAAATAACCACATTAACAAAAACACGGTCAATGCACTCATAGCCAAGTGCACGCGGCTCACCGCTAGTTTGTCACCTAAATTACGACGCAGTACCCTAAGCGGCGGAATATCGAACAAATCAAATAACGGTTTAATAGAAAACATAACGGCGCAAATTACACCCGTACTAATTGCTACAAGCCAAGGCTTAAATCCACCCATCGGCAATTCGCTTCCCATACTTTTTGAAAGGTATCCGGTGGCTATTTCTTGCAAGCCGTAACCAATCAATAAACCTATACTCACAGCCATTGCACATACAAGCAATAAGTGAAGCATGTAAATTTTACGGATCATTGAGCGACTGCCGCCCAATGTTTTCATCATCGCAACAGGGTCATATTGGCGCTCGCAGTATCGTTTGGCTGATACAGCAATCGCTACTGCAGCCAAAATAATACCTAGTAAACCCGCTAACAATAAAAACTCTCTGCTCGGTTTAAACTGTTTGAAATTGGTGATTGACGATCTTTAACACCGTACCATTGTTGGTTTTCTTTCATTTGTGGTTTTAGCCAGTCATAAAAGCTGTTTATGTCGTCTTCACTACCGGCATAGAGCTGACGGTAAAAAACACGGCTCCCAGGCTGAACAACCTCTGTTTTTGGTACATCTGCAATATTTATTAATACACGACGGCTACTTGAAAATACATTAAATGGCGCATCAGGCTCCTCAACGATCACTTTTTCTACATTAAATAACGCAGCACCTAGCTCAACTTGCGAGCCAATATCAATATTCAGCGAGTAAAAAACAGACTCACTGAGCCATACATTGCCTGGATTTGGGCCACCGTTTGCAATAACCGTTTCACCCAGTAATGTGTTTTTTACTTTTAGCTGCCCTTTTAACGGGTATGCGTCTGACGCTGCTTTCACCGAGCTAAATTGCATTTCATCATTAGCAAACAACATGGTGTCGAAGTACACCATTTGCGCAGTTTGTAAGTTATGACTTTTAGCTTGCTCAATAAAAGCGGTGTCGATGGCATGGCTGCTTGCCAATACTCGGTCGGCAGCAATAAACGCACTGCTTTTTTGTGCAATGCTTTGTGCTATTCGATCTGTCACCATAGACAAGGTAAGTACAGTTAATACCGCTAAAGCAATAGCTGCACTAATTACCGTTAGCTCACCTCTTCGAAATTCTCGCGCAAATAATTTAAGCGCTAATTTAGCCCACATTTGCAACGTCCTCTGCTTCACTTTTTACAAGTAAGCCTGCTTCTATCTGAATAATATGCTCACATTTTTGAGCGAGTCCTTCATCGTGCGTCACTAAAATTAGCGTTGTACCATGTTGAGAATTTAAGTCGAACAGCAGCGACTCAATCATTTTGCCGTTCTTACTATCTAAATTAGCTGAAGGCTCATCGGCAAATAAAATTTTGGGTGTGCCAATAAAAGCGCGGGCAATAGCAACACGCTGTTGCTCACCACCCGAAAGCTGAGATGGGTAATGATCTGTTCGGTGGCTTAGGCCTACTTTTTTAAGCAAAGCAAGTGCCTGCTCCTTAGCATCACTTTTTCCCGCTAGTTCTGCAGGCAACATTACGTTCTCAAGAGCTGTTAAGCTTTGCACCAACATGAAAGACTGAAAAACAAAACCAATTTTAGCGGCACGAAGTGCTGCACGCGCTTCTTCGTCTAAATCATGAAGCGGCTCACCGTCTAAAAATATTTCGCCATTAGTCGCTGTATCCAAGCCTGCTAATAAACTCAACAAAGTAGACTTACCTGATCCCGACGTACCAACAATAGCAACAGACTCACCGTGCTTGACATTAAAGCTGATGTCGCTGAGGATGGGCAACTCACCTTCAAAGGTAGTTACTATTTTAGACAAACCATTAACTTGAATTATATTTAATTGAGAAAGCGCTGACATATGACTCATTCAATCCTTCGTTTAGTATTCATTTTATTTTTAGTTATCAAACCGCTGAGTGCAGCAGCCGACAACACGATTTTAATACTTGGTGACAGTTTAAGCGCAGCCTATGGCCTACAACAAGAGCAAGGCTGGGTAAAATTGTTACAAGATAAGTACAATGACGAGCAAGCCGACATTGCACTTGTAAACGCCAGCATTAGTGGCGAAACGTCTGGCGGTGCACTTCGCCGTTTAGATGCGTTACTTACCCAATACCAACCAACACACGTGCTTATAGAGCTTGGTGCAAATGACGGTCTTCGCGGCTTTCCGGTAAAAAAAATGCAAGCTAATTTGACCGCGCTGATACAAAAAAGCCAAGCAGCTAATGCAATGACCGCGTTAATGGAAATTTACATTCCACCTAACTACGGCCCTCGCTACAGCAAAATGTTTACTGATAGTTTTAGCCAAATTAGCGAAGAGACTGATACACATTTATTAAACTTTTTTATGCTCAATATCGCTGATAAACCAGAGCTAATGCAAAACGATGGGTTACACCCTAACAAAAAAGCACAGCCGTTGATACGTGATGAGATGTACGACTCGATCAAAACTTGGTTGAATAAAGACTAAAAAAATAACCTAGCTTAAGTGGGCTTTTTAGCTCACTTGCCTAATAAACACCCAAACAAACAATCGCTTATTGATTTTTAAAAAAAATACACGTACTATTGCACTCAACGTCGGTATGTAGCGCAGCCTGGTAGCGCACTGTCATGGGGTGGCAGGGGTCGAGAGTTCGAATCTCTCCATACCGACCAATTAATCAATAACTTACCTCAAATCCTAATAAGTTATTTTCTAAATAAACACTTCGTGTAGCCAATCTGTAGCCACTCTATTATTTTTTTAGTCAGAAATAACTTTTAATACTTCGTGCGTACTGGTTGCGAATTTCTTCTTACGGTGTCTGAAAATACCCTAAATAAATCTAGTTATCTTTTTATACTCCTTTAAGCTGTTACGTAGCCCCCACACACCTGAAAAGCCGTTTCTTTGTAGATACCTGAATAAGCTTTTACGCGTCCAGCTGTTACCCCAGCTTGTTTTTAAGTCATTGCTATTTAAGTAATTAACTAACAATTCATAACTTGGGTTTTTATATTTATGTGAACCACTCAGCACTACCGCTAACGCTTTAAATATTTGCCTGTCATTGTTAAGTTTATCAATTCGTTTCATAAGTCCCCCGCTATGAGTTCCTATTATACCCTTTTTAGCTACGTTTCAGGCAGACTAGTCCTATTTCAAAGAGGGGTAAATATTGCTTTACATTAGTTGGTTTAAATAGCTTGAGTTTGGTTCATTCTTTTGTAACTCTAATAAAATTACAACTACTAAGGACGGTTATGTTTTTATCAGACAATCAGCAATCAAAATCTTCAAGTACAAAAACCGAATGGACTTTAAACGACAAAGGCTTAACTAATAATTTTACTGAAACAACTTATGAAATTAACTGCCTCAGCTTTTCACTAAAAAAAGATGGTTATAAAGGTGTCGCATCAATATTTTATAACAATGATTTCCTCTGCAATTTAACTACCCTATATAGCCAAGCTGGGATTTATAAAAGGTATGGCATCAAAGAAAGCATAATAATAAATAATAATATTAAAGATAAACTGTTAGATATAAGCAATAACGAAATCACGCTATCTAGCGCACTAATCAACTTCAAATCAAAAGACTACGGTATAGCTGGTTTAAGGACTGTTGAATGTAATTCCTCTTATGACGTCCTATTTTATGGTAAATATGTAACGAGTGTTTCTAAAGAAACAGCTCATAAAATAGAGACTACAAAAGACATTTACCTAAAGAAAAAACTTTCAGCTTTAAATGAAAAAGTAAAAGACGAAAATACATTAAGCGAAATTGAAAAAAGGAAAAATAGCCTCTATACAAAAAACTATAAAATAACTCGAAGCCCGAACGAAGTTATACTCACCACTGAAACAGCATCAAACTTAAATGTAGTACAAAGGCTGGATGTAATTACTGCTGAATGTGCGTATGGCATGAATATTTTTAAAGACTTGTTCGCAAGCATTAGTGATATTTTTGGCGGCAGAAATAAAAGCATACAAAATACTCTAAAAGACGCCCGTAAAAACGTATTAGCTGAACTCCAAAAGGAAGCCTTTTCTTTAGGTGCTAATGCTGTAGTAGGTATAGACCTAGATTACAGTGAAATATCTGGCGGTGGTAAGTTTGGCATGTTGTTTATCGTTGCTTCGGGTACTGCGGTGATAGTTGAGTAATCCTGTCAGAATTGAAGCCCAAAAAACTTGGGCTTATCATCACTTATTGAATTTTGTTTTTATTAAGCTTATGACTTCTTCGTTATCATGTAACTCTGCGTATTCTAAGGGTGGAGTAGAAAACTCCGCATAAGTGATGTCTTGGGCTGTATTTAAAATATTTTTTACGCCTTCAACATCATTATCAGCAATTGCATTTAGTAACGCTTTTTGGCTGTTGTATCTTTGCATGGACGCGTTATGTTCTGTTTGCTCTCGATTACAATGCTTACAAATAATAGCTTCATTCTTTATTAGTTCAGCACAAAATGGACATTTTTTTTGTTGTACCTGAGGCTAGTTCTTTGCTCTCGATAGTTTGGTTGTCCTTTTTAGCGACAAGCGCTAACACTATACCAAGGGGGCCAAGAACAAAACCGACTAAAAACCATAGAAAGCCGCTTCTTCCTTTATTACTTCCAGCAATACCTGCTATTAATCCGCACAAACAAAAAAAGAACAATAAAACCCACTGACATACTATTTCCCTATATTTTTTATTTTCAAATTCACTGATATATTACATATCATTCTCAGGAAATATAAACTTTTTAATTTTAGATTTTTCTGCTTCATTTTTAGGTGAGGCTGCTTTTAGCTCAATACTCTTACCGTAAAATTTACTATCTTGAAACTCAGCTATAGTATAAAAACCGTTTGAATCATTAAACCAAATGATTCCTCTTTTAGACCCTTTAGTTATTATTTTAGTAGGATCGCCATACTGCTTTAACAGTTCGCTCTCTAAATAACTAAATGAATAATTCAAATCGCCCTCACTTAACTCTAATTTTATTTTGTGAATAACTCCATCAGCTACTTTTACTGTTATTTTTGTAGGAGAGTTAAAAAAAGTAGTTGGTATTTCACATGTAAAGTTATTATCTGCTGAAGTGTATTCAAGTGTTTCATCTGGGCAAGCTGGGAGTCTTTCGTTAATCGTGAACCCTTTAATTGAAGAAAAGTTCATCTTTTTTTCTGGGAGTTCAGAACATGCGGCTATAACTAATAGTGAAAGTGAAAGTGAAAGTGAAAAAAATTGTTTAATCATATTAAAAATCCATTTAAAATTTATCCCTCATCAAGCCTAGCATAATCCCCGACTCACCAAAAATACATTTAACAAAGTATGAAAAAGAAATAACAGTTAGGAGTTAAGTAAAAACGCTAACTTCTCTATATTAGCCTTTTCTATACTCGGTAGTCCTTATTCTTTTTACTGACTACCACGTATTTAATCAGTTATTTTAATTATTTATATAAAGTTACTTAACTACTTAACACAAATAAGTAAAGCCCTTATAAATAAAGGGCTTTAGCGGAGTTAGGTAAATTTTAAGAGCTTAACTTTACTCAACTAACCTAACAGTTAATATAAAAGAAGCGGCTAGTTACTGCTTAATTTATATCGTGTTTGATTCCCCCCCGCTTTTTTAGCTTGTAGATAACCTTCTCGGTTTAGCTGTTTTAGCGCTTTACCAATAATGCTGTTTGACTGAGAGCTAAGCTTTTTATCTTCATAACTTAACTCACCAGCAGTAAACCAGCCATTTATACACTGCGGCCTGTCTATTTCGTTTGCAAAATCTATCTTACTGGCAGGTGCTATATAATTGTCGTATATGTAACTATATGCAAAGCCCTTATCTTGATAGCTGTCATTAAGCTTGGCTATTTGCTGCAAATCTTCGTCTTTTAGCATCCAACCATAACCACTTAAATAGAGATGCTTTACTTCAAGCCAAAACTGTTTGAGTTGTGACTCATCAACCTGTTTTAATGAGCCTGTACCGTCATAGTGCCAGCCTAGCAACTCGTTTAACTTATCCATGTTAGCGGCCTGTTCCATTTCAATAACAGCAAAGCGGCTTGAGCCTGTTTCATCCTTTAAAAATTCGCTACCGTTAACCGTGGCAATAAAATGTGTTTGCCGTGGTTTTTTAATATCGAGCCTTGCATAAGGTGGGCGAACCGTATCAACCTTATTAGTAATAAACGCTTTTAAACTACCTTGTGAGTTTTTACTGGTGCGTTCAAGCTCGCCTAACTCAACAATAAATGAGCGAATACAGGATAAAACACTGTCTTTATCATCGGGGTTTAGTGCCGCCCCTTCTAAAAACGCATGTGGAATAATCTCTGCAAAGCGAGAAACAAACGCTGTTTTTCTGAAAGATTGATCACCTTGTAAAACAGGCACAAGTTTACTGTTAAAGTTGCTCTCATAAATAGAGGCCACACAACCAACCAGCCAGTGCTTTAATACGGTTTCGGCTAACGCTTCATGCTTGGCATTTAAACAGCTAATAACCGCACTAACGCGCTCTTTACCGTCCCACTGTTCACCATCTAAGTATAATTTTATGGGGTGGTATTTAGTTTGCTCACATAGCGCGACTAAATGTGTGTTAATTGCCTTTTCAGGTAAACCATAAATGTTTGCAGCAGATATAAGCTTACTATTAATACTGTCGTAAGAGTCGGCTATTAAATTACCAAACATGTCACACACCTCATTATTAAACGTCATCATGTTAAGCCTAAAGTCTAGGCTGCAAAAATTAGCTAAATCAGCAAGGTTTTGATTAGTGTTCAATACTCTTACATTGCCTTTACTGTCCTCTTTTAAATCGGTAAAGCGTGGCCTATCTAGTGCCGTATTTTGAGGTAACTCTATTTCGTAGCTTTTGTGCGGGGCTGGTATATTTATACTCATAATTTAGCCCCCATAAATAACGTTTGGGTGCGTTGGTTTTGCTTATAAATTTTGTACTCTTTTAAGTTGTGTTTGTGCAACTCAGAAAAGTAAGTTTCAGCCACCAGCTTTAACGCTCGTTTATAATCGCCTTGATAGGAACGTATCACCATAAAATCAAACTTATCTATACATAAGCCATTAGCGCAGAGGTCATTTTCATGGTGCGAATAATAACGCTCTTTACCATCGGTATGACTCGTTAATATATAAGCCCCCGCTTGTTTACTGGTTGATTCTGGCGGCAAATAAGCTTTACCTTGTGCTTTGTAGCCGTATTGAATAAGCAACTCATGCCATGAATAAGCACTGTTTACAGCATCTATAATAGAAACCTGATTACCTATTAACTCTGTTTGATAAGCTGGCTTTATAGGCAGACTAATAGCCTGTTCTAGCTCTTTGCTTTGCTCTGCTTCAAATTGCTGTGCGTCCTTGTAAAGCTGAGAGCTTTCAACATTAAGCGCCCTACCTTCTGCAATTTTAAATTGGTAGCTATCATCTTTTAAACGTACAGGTAAATACATAATTTGCTGTGGACGCTTAGCGCAATCATCAGCGTTAAAAATATAACTCAAATAGCTTTCCATAGCTGCCCATACCTTATAAGTAATAGAAGCGGCTAGTTCTATATAAACTCTGTAACGGTTTGTTGTGGCCTGTTGCTGGTGGCTTGCTGTGGTATGAATTATGTATGACTCTATACACATGCTCTCTAGCATATCGGCAATAGTAGCTAACTCTAGGTTAGTATCGTCTAAATCAAGCCTTAGCAATGTAAAGCTATCATGTAAGAGTATTGACTCTTTTGTTTTATTGGGCGCATCGGTGGCCGCTATAACGGCCGATTTAGCTTTAGCCTCCTTAGGTGTTAATGCGCCTAAGCTTTGAGGGCTTGTAACATTTAGCTTTAACGCATGCCAATTTATATAACTAAAGTCAGCGGTGACATTGTGGCTTTTAGCGTGTAAGAATTTAAGCATGTTTAAGCCCCCTACTAAAAATAATACTTACAAGAAACATGCTTATACTGGCGGTAGCGCTCAGCAATGTTTTAAGTTTATTGATATAATAGAGGCCACAACATAGATTTTTAATAAGCCCTTTGTCGAGGGCTTTTTTATGCTCAATCATAAAGCCCCCGATTTAATCAAAGAGAAAGATAACGCCACTAATACCACTATTTGAAAAATTAAATATATTATTAAAATTAAAACTTCACTAAGCTTTACACTTACCTCTGAGTTGAGTAACTTATCAAACGCAAGCTTTATTTGTTTGTAACTTTTAAAAGAGCTCATTTTTTTGTACTCCTTTTTTTGCTGGTGGTCAGTCTCTACACTATCTCTACTAGCACTTGAATTAGAAGCCGTTACAGTTGCCGCTGTAGTGGCTTTTTCATTTTCGGTTTGTTGATTGTAGTGATCATCGTTTGCAGCATTACTCACTAGATCGGCAAGCTCTGACTTCGCTCTGATAGATTCAAGAAAGGCTGTAGACTCCCTAATTCGACCTTGCTTTGCCAGCTTATGTGAATCTTGTTTATACTCGCTTTTTCTCTCTGCCCTTGCTTTAGCATCATCAAGCTTTGAACCTGATTTATGTCTAGGGTCTAAACTACGCGAAAAAATAACGCCTTTATCATTTGTGTGATTAATGATGTTCCAGCAATACTTACTCCCCCCTAAGCTTTGTATTGGGCTACGCTGGCGACCATTAAAAATGTGGGTTAATTCGGCCTCTAATACCTCATCACTATCTAAAAGTAATGACAGTAGTTTATAAGCTTGAGTATGTGACTTAGGTATATAACAAGGGTTAAGGTCGTTAATAGTTAACATGATTAAGCCTCCTTACTTTCAAGCCATGCGTCTAAATCTGCCTTACGATAAATACAGCAACGACTAGTAATGTGGATTTTTCGAGGGAAGGTTGGGTCATTTTCTCCAAGGCGATAAAGTGAAACTTTGCTAATACCAAGGTATTCAGCAGCTTGTTGTAAACGTAGGTTTGAGTTGTTTAAAGACATTTATATTTACCTCATGGTTGCTATGTCGAGATAAATATATTTTTTATAAGTGTTCAAATCTTTCAGAGCTGAACACTTATTACTTTTTTATTTTCTTTTCATGTAAAAAATTACTAAAAGTTCCACGACCTAGTCCAAATCCTTTATACTTAAGGTGCTTAAACATCTCATTGTCACTGACTGCTTTACCTTTCTTTGCTTTCAGGTAATCATCAATTACTTTTTGCATTTCAGGAATGTCACCATCGTACTTGCTTCCTTTCTTCCCACCCGATTTCTCTGATTTTATCCTCCCTATATGATGAAGGCGCTCAAGCTTTTGAGTTTCTAGGTTTTTTAAACAAATAGCTGCTCGCATTAAATGGACAGAAGCACCACTGAATCCATCATTCAGCGCCCATTTATAAGCACTTAGCATTTCAGTTAGCCCTTCAATCGCAGTATAAGCTATTGGGTTTTTAGAAGACTTACGCTCAAAATATTTTTTATAATCACTAATGTAGTTATCTTGTTTAAGCGCAGCTCTTCTATCCTCTTGATTTAAATTGTAAAAAGGTACACCATCAGAAACTCTAATAGGTGAATCACAGGCTCTAATGTGGGAATAAAAACCCTCAGCTTTTAAAGTTGACTCAAAGAAGACAGCTAACTGCAACCAATTAAAATAAAAGCTATCCACTAGATCACTGTTAAACTTAACTATATCCATTACATCTTTGTACTCTGACAATTGACCCTCTGATAACTCACCATCCCCAAAATCAGGTGCAATACTGTATTTACGTCTATTTATATAACCTGCTTCGACTTTATCTGAATTTTTACTATTTGTTTGAACTGAATAAGCAGCATATTTATTCATATTAGCTAACTTTTTGAATGGCTTTTGATCGAATTTAATTAATTCACTTTCTAGCGATTCAACTTCTTTTAAATCTTCAATACTGAGCATTATGCTTTCCTTCATTTGCAACAAACCAATCATTAGCCAAAATATTCCCGACATCTGTTTCATCGTGCCTTAGATAATTAGCCGCAATCATCGACCCATCTTTATGACCGACCAAGCCCGCAATAGTTAAAACAGGCACACCACGTGCCACCAGCTCAGATATAAAGTTATGCCTAAAAGAGTAAAAATCTAATCCCTCTAACACGCCTCCAAGTGCTTTAACCTGTTTCCAGTGCCTAAGGTGCGCTTTACGCTCTAAACTTTTATTTGTGCGCTCTGATTTGAATATTAGGCCTTTTTTAGCCTGTTCTTGTTGAGCTGCCCAGCTATCAAATACATGCTTTAACTCACCTGTCACAGGGAATTTAATTTTTCGGCTATTTTCTGCTTTTTTAGTTTTACTAGGTGTGAAAATCAATGTGGTTTGGTCGTTGAATTGATTAAATAGTAAGTTTTCCCATTTTAAAGCGTATATGTCAGATGGGCGCATACCCGTTAAACGTGCAATATGGCAAAAAGGAATAAACCAGTGCGGATAAGTTAAGTTATCTAAATTAACTAGGTGGCTTTTACCATGTGCAATACTTGAACGTCTTTTCTTTTTAAGGTTATCTGAGTAAAGCTGTAAGCCTGTGCTTATTTGCTGTTTGACTTCATTGCTGAATATATCGCGCTGGTGGCTTAATTTTTCGTTATGCGCTTCTAGTTCGTCTTGCTCTTTAATAGTGAGTGCTGGCAGGGTAAAGCTTTTAATTGGGTTAACCTTGAGAATTGGCTCATTAACTCCTTTTAAAGGTTGGGTAGCAAAGTTAAGCATCGCTTTAAATGCGCCAAAATCTCTCACTAAAGTTGAGCGCTTTATACCTTTACCTTTGCGCTTGTTGTACCACTGTAGAATGTCAGCGCTATTTAACTTATCCATATCGCGGTTAAACAAGTGTTCAAAATTATGCTTAATTACCTTTAGTGTACCAGCGCCATATCTGTAATTATCTAATTTATGTGGAGTATAAATAGATTCATAAAACGCCCCTACAGTTATGTAAACGTTTGCCGCTTTTAGCTGTTCGGCCTCGCGTTGTTGCTGCGCTAGTGCCTCTTTATACGAGAGCGGATCAACCCCCTCTCTTAATTTGGCTTTCCATGAAATAGCCTCTGCTGCGGCTTGGCTTGGCTTAACATTCGCGTCAGCAATTGTGGCTGTTCTTCGTTTGCCGAGTAAATCCGTGTAACGTAATCGCCATGCGCCACCACTAGACAATTTAATATAAAAGAAACCTGATATTTTATCGCACCCTAGCTGCTGCCTTGGGTCTGCTTCTTTTTTAAATACCGATAATTTAGCTTGAGTAATTGAAGTTAAGTCTGCCATGTTTAAACCGAGCGTGTAGCCAATGTGTAGCCAGTATAACTTAATTTTTAGAACTATGCTGAAATCACCTGAAAACTTAAATCAATTAAAAACAACGAGTTAATTATAGATCGTCTTACACACCAAGGCCTAAAACTGTCATGGGGTGGCAG
The DNA here is from genome assembly GCF_000241365.1 of Pseudoalteromonas sp. BSi20480. Classification (NCBI taxonomy): domain Bacteria; kingdom Pseudomonadati; phylum Pseudomonadota; class Gammaproteobacteria; order Alteromonadales; family Pseudoalteromonadaceae; genus Pseudoalteromonas; species Pseudoalteromonas sp. BSi20480. The sequence continues at coordinate 30,069 of NZ_BADX01000153.1, forward strand.
GGGTCGAGAGTTCGAATCTCTCCATACCGACCATTTAACACCTCTCCTGTTTCTATAATTAACCTTCAAAAAAGTATTAACCCGAAAAATTAATTTACTTAGAGATTACTTAAACCAGTAGTTCTATGGCTGTCCATTGCGCCTAGAAAACAGTGTCTATCAATTGGTTCCTACTTAGTATGCAGCAATATCTTAAAACCATCCTTACGTGCCGACATTTCACCCGGTGCTAATTACTAACTTAATAAAACGACAAAGTAACAAAACCCTTTTTAGTTTTTAAAAGCACATGAAGGCACTAAATATACTTTAAGTATATTGTTATTCGCTTAAGCATAATCTGGATGAAATATAACAAGCGCGGCTAACGATACACGTTTAATTTACAGAAAATCCCAACAAAACTTTTCATTATAGTAAAGAAAACAAATAAATCTGCACACTTATTGAGCATTTTATTTAATTAACATATGATAAGGTTTTATTTTTACGGTGTTGAACATGGACTTTTCAGCTGAAGAATTAAACTTTATCTCTGACTTATTTAAGCCAGAAGATCAGGAAGTAAAACCAAATCATAAGCTTACTTTACAAAGTAGTGTACCCGCAGGCATTGCGCACCTATTAAGTAATGCAAGCTTAACGCTATTAGCAAAAGTTGCGCACTATCAATTGTGGTTTCCGCTTGATTTAAAAATAGATCCCTCTGGGGTTATTAACCCAACACTCAGTGCGCCTGAAGTTATTGATACTAAAGGCACGCAACGCAGTTGGCGTTGGAGCCAGCTCAATATAAAAAGCGAAGGTTTTTATATTGAGTCTATATCTAGCACAGGGATATTTTTAAAACCTCTAAAAGATAACAGCCGACTGGGTAATATGAAAAACGTGCAGTTTACATTACCAAACGAAGAGTGTATTTCAATTGATATAGAACCTATTAGGCAAAATAAATCAGGAATGGCTGCAAAAATTACACGTATTAATACTGGAAAAGAGCAGTTAAGAACCTACCTATTTGAAGAGCATAAACGCCAATATTCGGCATTATATGAAAATGGTCAATTAGTAAACGAAATACGTTAATATGCGAGTTATGCAGTAAAGCCTTCATTTATTTAGCCTAAATCGGTTTTTTACCTTTTATATTTCTTAGCCTTGCTTGATGTTTTAACTCATTTTAAATTTTGCAAAAAAAAAGCGCTAAACAGCGCTTATTGATTTATATGTAATTAGTGTTTGGGCTTTACACCGTTACGAACCATATCTTGCCCATTAGTAAATACATCTTCGGTGATACCGCGGGCCAATAGTAGTTGCTGTTTATCATCAAATACGGCAATAAAACGGGTACCGTCTGAGTTTTTAGTCGCCATACCAACGCCAGATACCCCTTTTAACCCATAGCCACCGCTTTCTATTTCGAGTAAAAAAGCTTCTAAGTCTGCTAAGTTATCGATTACATCACTTTCATTATTCATTTTAAAACTCTTTTAATTTCTCTGCTTTATGCAAAGTAGTTATACGTAATGCTGGTTATTTTATAGAGCTGGTACTTAAAATCCAAATATTTACGCCTTAAACTTAAAACGACTCGACCACCAGCGATAAATTACTCACAGCACAACCAAATGGTTTGGTGTTTATTCGGTCATAGCGTGTATCAGCATTTGTATTCAGGCTAATTAAAAATTCATCTTGCTGAGCAACCGCACTTTGCTCTTGAGCGAGGCACATAGCTTGTGTCAAAGAGCGTAATTTAGCATCCGTCAATATGGTCCCAAAACGCTGAACTGGCAATGGCGGAATTTTTATTGAGGGCAATGTTTTCCCCAATGTGCGCTCGCTCAAAGTAAATGAGTTATTGCTCACATCAATTACACTGCCAGAAGGCCAATAAGAATAGCGGTATTTTTGAGGTTTTGAATTTGTCTTTTGCTCAGGGGGATGCACAGCAATGTTTGTTGCCTCGGGAGTTAAATGGACCACACCATTTTCACCTACGACCGTCATTAAATTACCTTCTGGCGATTTTATAACAACCAAGGCGGTATTCTCGTCTACACCAAAACCATACTGTGATGTAGCTTTACCGTTGCTAAAAGTGTCAATCATCATGGCCAATTTAAAAGTTTGGTTTTGCTCACTAAAGTGCGTACTTAACACACCATAATTAAACGTTGCTAAGCCCTTTTTAGTGGTCAGGGTTTCCCCTTTTAGTACATTTGTACTTGTTACGTTTTTATTTGTAATTAAGCTATTACCTTGTATGGCGCTCCCCTCACCTATTCCCACAATAACCGGGCTTGTTATAAGTGAATTTGTCCATGGGTAAGGCTCGTTTTCATCATTAAATAAAACGCTATGCAATAACGCAGTATCGCCACTATGAAACATAACGCCGGTACTGTTTTTTATTAATGTGGTTAATGCAACTACTCCACTTTTACACAAGCCGTATTCGGTTTGAGTTTGCGAAGGATAAATTGACTCTCGGTTATACACTTGCATAGCGCTGTTTCTTAGTGAAGGCAGTTGATCGCAACGACCCGTGGTTATTGCCTTTGCAAGTGCAGGCGTTAATGCAAGCCACTTGGTACTTATTTGTGATTCTGCTAAAAGAGATGTTGCCGCTTCAGCATACGCGTATGGATCACGACGCGCTGCAGTAATAACAAGCATGGTCGGTTTAGCGCTATTTACTTTTAGGCTACCAGTAATAAATTGTAAAATATCATTATTTTCATAGCGTGAAGTATTAATTGCTTTGCTATTCATTTTTTTATCATTCTTACTTTCTGACACTTCGAGCATATCAAGCACATAATTGTATTCATGCTCCGATAAGCTTTCTAATTGCAAATTATCTACGTCACGCCACTGCCACAGTAAATTTTGCTTTGACACATGCTTAGGTTCATTCTTTTGTAATTGCTTTAGCACATCTAGTGTCGCTTTTTTATTAGAAAGGCTACTGGTTGGCCAATTTTTTGCTATGAGCTTTATCTTATTAATAGTAGGTGAGTATAATTTTTGGGTTATATTTTCAACCTTCTCACTCCTAGTACACGAACTTTCAGCGCACATGCGTGGCTCTGATCCTAATAAGACTAATGTTTGGCTTTGTTGTTGCGCGGCTAAATCAACCGAAAATACAGTACTTATTAGTGTAAAAATCGCTGTTAATAGCATGTATTTATTAAATAAAATTTGATTTCTCATAGTAATAGTCTTAAAAGTGGCAAAATGCGCTACAAGCTTATCAGTTTAGTGGCTTGGGCTAAATACCTCGCTTACATAACTAACGGTGTATTTAATTCACTTTTATTTATTACAGCTTTGGATTAGTTTTTTAAGAAGTAACTCAATTATATCGATACATCGCATTAAGTTGCAGGCTATTTTAGTCAGCGTTAAGCTAGCGCTTTATTTCATTAAATATTGATATACCAAGGCTTTATAATGACTGACAGCACATACCCAATTGGCACACCCGGTACTAAATGGAACGACGACGATAAAGCTCAATGGCTTGCGAGCCAAGTTATAAAGCGTAGCTACCAAGATGAAGTGTTAACGTTAATTAACGAGCTTAAAGGCACATTAACGGTTGAGCAATATGGTGAGCTTAATTACAACGATGGCTGTTATCCATTATATGCCCTGCAAACACCTAATTTTGATGATACCAAACCAACGGTTTTAATTACCGGTGGCGTGCATGGCTACGAAACAAGTGGTGTACATGGCGCGCTTAGATTTGCAAAAACCTCTGCTTTAAATCATTCAAAACACTTTAATATAATTATTACTCCCTGTATTAGCCCTTGGGGGTATGAAACAATTAATCGCTGGAACCCAAACGCAATAGATCCTAACCGCTCCTTTTACGAAAATAGCCCAGCACACGAGTCTGCCGCTGTTATGGCCTATGTAAAATCATTAAATATTGATCTACTAGCACACATTGATTTACACGAGACAACAGACTCCGATAACAGTGAATTCAGGCCAGCGCTTGCAGCACGTGAAGGCACAACTAATACAAACTGGAATATTCCTGATGGGTTTTACTTAGTTGCTGACAGTACAAAGCCAGAGCCAGAATTTCAAAAAGTGATTATTGAGGGCGTTGCAAAGGTTACGCATATTGCACCAAGCGATGAAAACAATGCATTAATAGGCGTACCGCAGGAACAATTTGGCGTTATAAATTACGCAGCACGCCAATTAGGTTTATGTATGGGCTTTACTGATGCATCTTTTGTAACAACAACAGAGGTTTACCCAGATAGCCCTTCAGCCAATAGTGAACAATGTATATTAGCGCAAGTTGCTGTTATTGATAGTGCTTTAAATTATTTACGAAATGAAGGCTAAATTACTAGTTGCTACGTTTATTATAAGTGTGTTTTATTAAACGTAGTAACAAGTCTGTAATATAAATAGAGAGAAAGCTTTGCAAGTAGATAAAAATGAGCATTATGATTTTTCATTAAAAAATGACTATGGCAACGTTAATTTTTATGTAGATAACAACATAATTGTTGCTGAATTTTCAGGTAGTATCGATACCGATATTCTAAGTGTGTATGGTGAAAAGCTCATTAATACTACTGCACAATTTAACGGCAACCCCTGGGGCTATATTAGCGACTCACGAAAGGTATTAGCAGCGACGCCTGAAGCCGAGTTATTGCTCACTAAAATTGGCAAAAAAATGCAAGCTGCAAATTGCTTTATCAGCGCGTATGTAATGACATCGGCCATCGCAATCAGTCAAATGTCGCGGGTTTTAAATAGCGTTGGCAGAGACGGCACTAAATGTATATTTAGTGAGGTTGAAAGTGCCAAGCAATACGTTATTAAGCACCTTAAAAACAGCCAAGCGGATTAATTATTTAATCAACTTGGCGTTTAACTACTTAGTTTTTATAAAACTGACTGTCCTTGGTGATGGTAATACTCGCATCTTCCTGCGCGGTAACTACAAATCTTAATTTACTTACTTTTTGTTTAATATCGTAACCATCAGCGGTAACCGTAACCGGTATTTTTTTCATTAAACCAGGTTGTACGAGTGTTGCCTTTGGACTTTTAAGCGTTGCCCCAGGTAACCCCTCAATAGCGATTGTGTAGTGCATTGATTGCTGTGTTTTGTTAATAATGGTTAGTGTGTATGGGTTTTCAACTAGGCCCTCATAATTTACTCTGTAGAGTGCGTTTCTATCACGAAGCACTGAAGCCTCTATGGGTGTACGCTGCATCATCCATGCAAACATCGATAGGATAAGTAAGGCAGTTAACGCACCATAGCCAACAAGCTTTAATCTAAATGGGTTGGTTTTTTTACCTTCCATCTGTTTTTCACTCGCGTATTTAATTAAGCCTTTGTCGTAGCCAAACTTATTCATTGTGTCATCGCAGGCATCAATACATAAACCACAGTTTATGCACTCATATTGCAAGCCATTTCTTATATCAATACCCGCAGGGCATACCTCCACACATAAATTACAGTCTACACAATCGCCTAGGTTTAATGACTTTGGATCAGCTTTACGCTTACGTGGGCCACGGTTTTCTCCTCGTTCAGCATCATAAGTAACAACTAAGGTATCTTTATCAAACATCACTGACTGAAAACGAGAATACGGGCATGCAATGGTGCACATTTTTTCTCTTAAAAAACCAGCATTACCGTACGTACACCCAGCAAAAAAAAGCACCCAAAATGTGGTAATGCCAGACCAATCAAACGAAAGCATGTTTAAGTATAAATTTTTAGCCGGAATAAAATACGCCATAAATGAGGTCGCTGTTAAAACCGAAATAACTATCCACACGCTGTGTTTAGCTATTTTTTTACGCCACGTGCTAAATGTCCATTTTGACTTATCTAATTTAATGCGCTGATTGCGTGTACCTTCTATTCGTTGCTCAACCCATGTAAACATCAACATCCATATTGTTTGTGGGCACGTGTAACCGCACCAAACTCGGCCAAGCCAATTAGTAACAAAAAATAACGCAAAGGCTCCCACCATAAAAAGCATGGCTAAAATCATAAAGTCTTGAGGAAGAAGTGTTAATCCAAAAATAGTAAAGGTTTGTGTTGCGACATCTAACAGTACAGCCTGCTGACCGTTATATTGAATCCATGGAATGGCAATAAACGTTAACATTAGCAACCAGCCTAAATTACGGCGTATACGTTGAAAAAAGCCTTTTTGCTCGCGAATATAAATTGGCCCTGAGTTATAGGGCTTAATGATCATGTCTTGCTCTTTAATATCAAACTTCATGTTACTTACTTAATTAGAACGGATGTTGTTTAAGTATTTGCAACTTTCAGACCAAACTGAAACTTTATTTAATCTATTGATATTAAATAACTTTATAATTCACGCGCTTTTTATAATCGTGATATATAACGAAAGCCGTTATATATCGCGATTATTTACTAATTCCTAGCTTTCTCATTTTTGAGCGAAGTGTACTTTCAGGTAATCCTAACTTAAGTGCAGCACCTTTACTTCCAGAAATTTGCCCGTTACAAAGTGTTAAAACACGGCTTATATGCAGCCTTTGCGCCTCATCGAGGGTAAGAGACTCGTCAACATTTTGCGTAGTGTCACCATTGAGTGGTTGATTGAGCTGTAAAACAGATTGTTTGGACAAAATGGCTTCTCGCTCCAGTACATTTTGCAGCTCTCTTATGTTACCAGGCCAATCGTAGGCTTGAAGCTTAGTAACTGCTTTTTTACTTAGCCCTTTTAACTGCTTCCCTAAGCGTTTATTTAATTGCTGTATGAGGTTGCTGCATAAGTAAGGAATATCTTCTTTTCGCTCTCTCAGGGCCGGTACTTTAATAGGAAATACATTAAGTCGATAATATAAATCTATTCTAAAACTGCCCTTTTGCACCATTTGCCACAAATCGCGGTTTGTAGCCGCTATAACTCGAATGTTTACACATAAGGTTTGGCTACCACCAACCCGTTCAAATTCTTGCTCTTGTAGCACTCTTAGTAGCTTACTTTGTGATTCTAGAGGTAATTCGGCTATTTCATCTAAAAAAAGTGTGCCTTTATCGGCCAGTTCAAATCGGCCTTTACGACGTTCGTTAGCCCCCGTAAAAGCGCCTTTCTCATGCCCAAACAGCTCAGACTCCAATAAACTTGGTGTAAAAGCTGCACAATTTACTTTAATAAAGGCATGCTTGCTGCGTTTGCTTAACCTATATAAATTGCGTGCTACTAGCTCTTTACCTGTGCCATTTTCTCCCAGAATAAGCACGGTAGTGTCGGTTTCACTCACTAATTTGATTTGCTCTAACATGGTTTGGAACACATGGCTTTGCCCTACAAGCCCAGAGTCTTGCCAGTCCTGATTTAACTCTGCTATTAAATAGCTATTCTCGTCTTTTAACTGCTCACTCAGCTGCTTTATTTTTTTAAGTGCGTTTTGTAAATCATTTTGGGTTTGTTGCTGCTGCGATATATCACGAAATATAGCAACGGCACCAATAAGTTGATTTTTTCGATACACTGGGGTGGATGTATATTCAACAGCAAACGAGCTACCGTCTTTGCGCCAAAACACTTCATTGTTAACTTCACGGCGTTTACCATCAAACATGGTACAGTAAATTTGACACTCATCTGCAGGGTAAGGCGTGCCATCGGCACGAGTATGGTGATGATATTGATGTATTTTTTTTCCTAGTAGCTCCTCTGCCTTCCACCCTGTCATGCGCTCTGCTGCTGGGTTTACAAATACAGCGTTTCCAGACAAGTCGAATCCGTAAATTCCCTCACCCACGGCATTAAGTAATAACTTTGGATCGTTTAAAAATTGCTTTATCATAACTACACCTCGCGAAATATCACGAGTATTATGACAACTTTAACACATTACTGCACCAGTAACTTTGTATCGATATTAGCTCAGCATTTATGCGAAATGACTAAAAAGCGCACGCACATCAATTTTTGCCCCCAAACGAGCAGCTATTAAATACAAACCGGCTAGTTTTCGGTGTATAAACAACGCATCGACGGGTGGAGTGTGCCACTGCTGTGATTGAGCACTAAGTGCAAGCCCAGCATCCTTAATTTTAAGTGCTAACTGGCTATGTTTAAAATCAAATTCACCATCATGCCTGAGCGGTTCGCACGCCATTAAAAACAAGTCGATTACGTTATTTTTATAATTATCCATAATGTCATCTTTAAAATAACCAATTTGCGATGCTGCTTTTAATACGCCCTCTCGGCTGTTATCGCTACCTGCTTTAAATAGTGCCAAATACGCTGAACTCAACTCGGTTGATATTTCTCGCGTTGCACCAAAATCAAATAAAACGATTTTTTGTGTCTCTGTTTGATAATGAAAATTAGCAAAGTTAGGATCCGTTTGAATGAGTTTAAATTCAAACATTTCTTTAAAAAATAAATTAATAAGCTGCTCAGCAACAAAACTTCGCTGGCTTTGTGGCTGCTCTGTGATGCTCTCTATGGGTTCAGCATTAACATATTCCATTGTAAGCACTTGCTGCGTACTGTGCGAAGTGTAAACATCAGGCACTTTAAAGTGAGCATTGCCGTTGAGTGCATTTTTGTAACGTATTAAATAATCTGCTTCTCGCAGGTAATCTGCTTCTGCAAGTAATTGTGCCTTAGCCTCATTCACAAGGGGTTTAATGTCGAGATCTTTAGGTAATAGGCGCGATAGGGTTAACAGCGTAATCACGTTATCTACGTCGCTCTCAACACTCTTTGCAATACCCGGGTACTGAACTTTAACTGCGAGCTTATCGCCATTTTCTTGATACGCTAAATGCACTTGCCCAATAGAAGCCGCTGCAAAAGGTCTGAGTTCAATATGAGAAAAACGAGAAAGCCAGTCGTCCCCCCATTGTTCTTTTAAAACTTCAACCAGCTGCTTATGCGGCATTGGATTTGCGTCAGAGCGCAACAAAGCGAGTAACTGGGCAAGCTCAGGACTGAGCAAATCACCAGCATCCATAGATAGAAGCTGGCCTAATTTCATTGCTGCTCCGCGTAAGTGGGAGAGCTGCACAGCAAGTTTTTCAATATTTTTAGGTTGCAGAAGTAAGCGTTTGTTATCCCACCCTTTACCTGTTAGTGCACTTTTAGCGCCATCAACCAGCATATTACCCGCAACGCCTGTTGCTAATGAGCCTAATTTTGCAAAACGAGAAAGTCTCGATGTGGGCACGTTACGCGGTGCTGCCATAATATAATGAACCTAATTAGCTTATAGTTAGGTTATTTAATACGATTAATTAAGGCAGGCCGATCTGATTAGCCTGGTTATTTATAATCTAGGAACCAGTTTAATTGCACCTTGCGATACTTTCATGTCGAGTGGTAATTTGCTCAATAGCATCATTTTAGGATCGTTCATGTTTAACGTATATACAGGGTTGTTAGCCAAAAAGGTATTGATTACACCCATTGCTTGATCGTCAAGCGCGCCAATGTTGCCTCTAAAGCCACCAGCATCAACGCTTGAGCCCAGTAGTTTAATATTACGCAAAAACACTGCTTTTTTCTCGCTATCGTAAAATGGGCTGCCCTCTATTTGAAGCTTTAAACGAATTGGGTATTTAAGTGCAAAAGCGTTGATCTCTGCGCTAGAGTCAGCGCCAAGTAAAACAACATCACGATTATCTGGCCCTATATCAACACTTAAATCATTAACGTTAAGCTGAACAGGTAATCCCATTAGCTTTACTTTTTCGCTTAACTTTGGCAACTCTTTAGCTAATACGCTTTCTACTTCAGCATTTGTAAATGAATATACCGATACACCTTGCGTGCTATTACAGGCAGTTAAAAAAAGCGTAGTAATAAGTAATAAAAATCTCATGGTAAATCCTTTGTTTGGTTGATATAAAAAGCCGCTATTTAAGCGGCCTTTTAAAGTTTTAATCAACATTTAAAGTAATGTTAATGATTAAGCTGCAAGTGTCGTCTTTAATCGAGCTAGTGTGTCAGGTTCAACTGAACCGTTACTGAGCGCGAGCAACTGTTTTAAATAATAATTTAAATCAGCATGATCGCCACGGTGTTTATCATCAAGCATAGCAACTTGCTCTGCCATTCTAAGTGATGCATTTGGCGAACTCACATTTGCTAAAATTTCCATACGCGTTACAAGTTGCTCTTCGTTAAGCGTTGTTTTTAGCGGTGCTTGATACTGAGCAGGTACTTCTTCATTATTTTGAAGCGCATTAAGTAAGGCATCTAAGTTAGCCTGCTCTGATTTAGTGATAAGCAATGACACTTTTTCATCTATGGCTTTAAGCAAAGTAGTCACTTTTGGCGCAAGCGTTCTGAATTGTGCATAACCCTTTACCTTCGTTTCTAGGTCATGAAGTTGCGCACGTTGTTCAACCGCCTCTAGTACCGCTTCTAATTCAGCAAGCTCTGCAGCGGCTTGCTTGTCTGACTCATTCTGTTCAAGCTTTTGTTGCTCAAATTCAGTGCTGCGCTTACTAAATGCTTCATCGTTATATTGACGAAACTTTTGCCACAACGCATTTTCAGCTTTCAAGCCCGCAAAGCCAATTGTTTGCCATTGCTGCTGCATTTGCTTTAACGTCTGGCAAGCACTTGCTAAGTCGTCACTTTGTGATAGTTGCTGTGCTTGTTCTACTAAATCATTTTTAAGCGCAGCATTACCTTTATGAAACGCATTTAATAAACCAAGCACCTGTTGTTGCTCATTTTTATAGCGTTCATTTAAAACTCGATATGTTTTAGGGTCAACTTTTCCTACACTGCGCCATGCTTTATTTAGCCTATTGTATTGGCTTTCAAACTGTTTCCAATCAAAGCCTTCTTCGCTAGTAGGCTCTGTGCTAAGCACGTGCATATCAGTAATGATGCTTTCACGTTGCAACTTAGCTGCATCGCGGTTTTTTTCTTGCTCGGCAAAGTAACTACGACAAGGTGCAAACAACAATTCAATATGTTCGTCAAACTGAACACCTTGTTGTTTTTCTTCATCTGTATCTAAACGGCCAAGCTCATTCCAACGTGTGCGAAACATTTTTACTTGTTCTGCACGTTGTTGCGGGTCGGTACATTCTTGCTCGGTTAACGCGGCTACTTCTTCAAGTAACGCAACACGCTTTGGTGCAGCGGCGTATTTTTGCCAATCTTTTGCGTCAGCAAGCTGCTGCTCTAGCTCTGCTTTAATATTTTCAAGTGGTTGCTGGTAGCGTGCTGTTAATGTATTAAATAGCTCTTCAAAACCTTTAAATACACCAAATGCCACATTGAACCGGCCTTCTTCAATTAAGCGCTTAACATCACGAGCTTTTCGCTTTGCTTGGCTTTGATTTTTTTCAAGCGGTTTAACTAACTCATTCATTGGTACTAAAAACTGCTTTTTATGCGCGTTTAACTCAGTTTTAAACTTGCCTTGCAGTGCGCTGTCTAACATAGCTATATGCCCACGCGTTTCTTTAAACGCTTGATTAAACGCTGAAATAATATCGTCATATTGCTCAATGCTTTGCGCTGGTTCAATTTTTTGTAAGGCGTTCAATGCCTCTTTATATTGCGCAATTACCGTTGTTAGTTCGGGTAATTTAGCCACTTGTGAAAATAAAGTCTCAAGCCTTGTTATTACCGCTTTAGACTGTGCGCTATTTTCAAGCTCAGTCTCTGTGATCGCTTGTTTTGCTTGGGCTACTTTAGCGTCAAGCCAATCTTGTTGAATTTGCTCTGGGGTTTCTAAACCTAATTGAAGCGCATTTTCAATTTCATCACTTAATGCTTCAAGCGTTGCTAAAGCCAATAATTGACGCTGTTTTAATGCTAAACGTTGCTGTTCTTTGTCGTGCTCAGCTTTAAGTTGCGCTATATGAGTATCAAGCTTGCTGGTAATAGCTATGTACTTTTCATCTAGCGATTTTATACGCTCTGCTGATAGCCATTTAAGCTCTAATGCTTGCCATTGAGCCATTAATTCAGCAGCTTGTGGGTTTACCAACGCAAAGTCTGTTTTTTCACGTAACGCATTAAGTTTTGCTAAAATAACGCGCGTTGAATTTTCAACTTCTTGTGGCATTTCTTTGGCCAGACGCTCATTTTCAATATGCGTATCAAGGGTGCTTTTCGCTTCCCCTCTAGCATGTTTAGCAAGTGGTTTGGTAAGCTGGTGGTTAATAACTAACTCCACTAGCTGCTTTTGTAATTCTTCACTGCCTTCTTTAAAAGCTTTTTCTACTAATTTTGGGTTTGCTAAACGCTTAAGTAGTTTAACGCGAACTTTTAGTTCTTTCTCTGCAAACGCTAGTTTTTCTAATGTTTTTACAGGCGCAAAGCGTTCTATATATTCACTTTTAATTTGCGGTGTTAGTGTGCTTTCACTGTTTAAAACCGCGTTAGATATTTGCTGCTCAGCTATATCCTTCAACGCTTGGTCTTGCTTATAGGCTTTCCACCAAAGTGGTAAATCATTTACCTTTTGAAGCGCTTTTCGGCGTATTTCTGCAGAGCTGTCTTCTAATGCAAGTGTATTTAAAATACTTGCATCGCGCTGCGTATCTAGCTTTTCAATTGCATCAAGACGTACCTGTTGCTTAGGGTGTTTCCATTTTGGCGTAAAAAGGTGCTTAAAGATCATGTTCACTAAACCTAGCTATTTCGTTGTCTGATTTGAATTCTTTTTGTAGTTGCGCTTTTGTCTTTTGGATCATTTCACCATTAGCACCAATCGTAAATTGCTCGTTCGATTGAGCCACCTTTGCTTGATACAACATAACCAACTGCACTGTTTGTTGCTTTTGCTCATCTGATAACACAGTGCCATCTGGCCATTTGCCAGTGGATGCACCATATTGCAGGCGTTCAAATAATTCTGGAGTAATATTTTCTACGAGTTTATCGATATTCATGTCATCTTTTCTTTTTAAGAGTCACTAAAATAATACGGTTAATAAGATACCAAATGCACCCTACGCCAATGGCGATGGTGTAAGCATACCACTCAAGGGTTTCTTTTTGCGGTTGTAAAAAATATAAACAGAAAAAACCACCCAAAAATAAAATAAGTGCTAGGAAAGAGTGATTTATAAACATCTGCTTTTTTTTAATTTGCTGTTCGCGCTGAAGTTGTTGAACCTGCTCGTCATTTAGCTCTGAAATGTTACTTTCGCAATGCGGACATTGCTTGTATTTATCTGAAATTGATTTTGCACATTTTGGGCAACGAATAATCGCCATACATCTCTCCATACTACGCATAAAAAAAGCGCCTTGCGGCGCCTTTATTGTACTTGTTTTATTTGTTGTTGTCTTTTTTGAATTTAAAGCAATAACAGATAATGTAACTTTCTTTTTATTGGTTTAAACCCGTTTATCCAATCAAACTTGCAAGTACACTGTGTATTAAATTACTCAGGATCCTTAGATTGTTTTTCAAGGCGTTTTTCCCAGAAAGTAGCGTTTTTTATACCTAACTTAATTGGGTCAAAGGTAATTTTACCGCCTTTTTTCTTTTGCTCTTCGTAATCGCTTAAACATAACAGTGCCGGTTTTGCGACAAAGAAAATAGCTAAAATGCCTAAGATGTTGATCCACGCCATTAAGCCTACACCTATGTCACCAATGCTCCAAATATACCCAGAGCTATTAACCATTCCGTACGCCACCATAAACATGATCACAAACTTCACAATAACCAGTGGAATACTTCCTTTAAAGTAACGATTTAAGTAAGCAATGTTTGTTTCCGCAATGAAGTAGTAAGCTAAAATAGTAGTGAACGCAAAGAAGAATAACGCAATACCTACAAATGCCTCACCAAAACCGCCAAATACGCTAAACAAAGCCATTTGCGTAAATGCTGCAGAGCCTACTTCAGTTGCTGCGTCAACATTTTGTACAATAAATTGACCAGCTGGTAGCTCGCCAACAATGTTGTATTGTTGTGTTAACAAAATCATCAGTGCAGTTGCTGTACATACGAAGATGGTATCTACGTACACTGAAAAAGCCTGAACTAAACCTTGTTGCGCTGGGTGGTCTACTTCTGCCGCAGACGCTGCATGAGGTCCTGTACCTTGACCCGCTTCATTTGAATATATTCCGCGTTTTACACCCCAGCCAATTGCAGCTCCAAATCCGGCTTGAGCTGTAAAGGCGTCGCTTATTATCATAGCAAAAATATCAGGCACTCTATCGATGTGTAAAAACACAACGATTAAAGCAAGCACGATGTACCCCAAAGCCATAAATGGCACAACAATTTGAGTAAAGTTGGCAATACGTTTTATACCACCGAAAATAATAAAGGCTAAAACGATAAGAATAATAGCCAGCGCAACTAGCTTAAAGCTGCCTACATCGCCAAAGCTGGTCGAAACCATAGTACCGTCGCCAAATACTTGAGTAAATGCGTTACCCACCGCATTTGCTTGTACACCGGGTAGGAAAACACCACACGCAACAACGGCAGAAATAGCAAATAAGATAGCTAACCATTTTTGTTTTAAACAACGGTCAAAGTAATACGCTGGACCACCACGGTATTGACCGTTTTCTTCTTCTTTATAAATTTGACCAAGCGTTGATTCAGCGAAGGCTGTACTTGCACCTAAAAATGCAACAACCCACATCCAGAAAATAGCCCCTGGGCCACCAAAACCGATAGCAGCAGCAACACCAGCAATGTTACCAACACCGACTCGCCCCGATAGAGACACTGCAAGTGCTTGAAAAGAAGAAATACCTTTTTCAGATGTGTTAGGACTAAAAAGTAATTTACACATTTCTTTAAAATGTCTGACTTGGGCAAATCGAGTTAATACAGAATAAAACAAGCCCGCGCCAAGGCATAAGTAAATAAGGGCATTACTCCAAACAACATCATTAACAGCGCTTACAAAAGCTTCCATGGATATCCTCTATAGTTATATTTTTTATTATGAATTACGAGACTCTGTTTTAGCTACTCAGAATGCGCGACACAAAACGATTAAAAATCGGGCTTAAATATGCCTACCTTTAATTCGATTGTTATTGATATTAACTTAAGTGAGCTAACTTTGTTAACACTTAATTTTCATATTTACAGATAAAACGTGCGCTTCGACGTATTATTTGAGGGTTATTTAACCAGCAATTAGTTTGTTTGAATATAATGGAGGTTTATAGAAAGTAATTTAAATAGACTGCTGGTTGAGGGGTTTATAAAACGATTTTATATATTAATTAATTTTAAGTTTGTGTATAAAAAAGGCATCAATATTTGATGCCTTTTATCAGTACTCTATCTTAGCGTATCAACCACATTAACAATGGCTGCTAACGTGTCTTGACCAAACTGATACGAGCGACGATCTGACCAGCCGTAGTCAGGATCTGGTAAATCGTTATTGTCTTTAAATGGCATTTCAATTGTGTATGTAAGCGCTTTAAACTCTTCAGCCGTTGCCGACGATGCAACGGTTAATAGAGCTTGGCCTGCCTCATCTTTCGGGTAACCGTGTTCGTCTTGAAACTCCGGTGTTATTGTTAATAACGCCGCTTTAAAGCTGTCTTCTAAATTTTTAAGTCGCTCATCGTAACTTGGAATACCTTCGCTGCCAGCAACAAAGTTATAAGGAATGGCTTCATCACCGTGAATATCAAGGTGCATATCTAAGCCTGTTTCGCGCATTTTATTGAGGACTAAATACACTTCTGGGCTATTTTCCATACTAGGTGTTTGCCATTCGCGATTTAAGTTAACACCTTTAGCATTAGTACGTAAATGACCACGTACACTGCCATCTGGGTTCATATTTGGCACGATGTAAAATACAGCCTTTGATAACAATGCAGCAGCATGTGGGTCTTCATCATCAAGTAACTTATGGAGTAATCCCTCTACAAACCACTCTGCCATAGTTTCACCTGGATGCTGGCGTGCTGTTACCCAAATTACTTTTTTATCTTCGCTTGGCTCGCCAATTTTTAATACGCTCATATCGCGCCCATCAAGTGTTTCACCCAATGTTTGAAGTTGGCAAGCACCTTGCGTTTGCGCCCACGACAATAAATCTAAATGGCGGTCATAGCTATATGGTGCGAAGTAAGCAAAATAAACACTGCCGCACTCTGGCTCTATTTCAAAACTTAGCGTGCCATTTTCATAGTTTGATGGAACACGAAACCATGTTTGGCGATCGTAAGATGCGACTGCTTGATAGCCTTCCCACCCATCTGGGTATGCTGATTTTTCAAGCTGATTAATATTAAGCTTATGTAATTGGTAAGGCGTTGTTTCTAATCGAAAGTGAAACCACTGATAAAATTCAGAGTTGTGGTCGTTATTAATCTCTAATTGAATATTAAGCGGATCGGTTACATCAATTACCTTGATATTACCACTGTCGAAATTACTACTGATTTTCATGAAAAAACCTTTAATTTGAATAAGCCCATCTGCATTTTAACTAGCAGAACTAACACCACGAATAATACTACTCGCAGTAAATACAGTGTATTTTATAACTGTAACACGCACTGTATTTTAATAAGCAAAGCGTAGCACAAGGCATACACTTTAAAAATGATTGCACATTAAAAAAGCCAGCTAAACGCTGGCTTTTAAATACTACATATACATTAGCGTGGTAAGCTTGGGAATGACACTTCAGCCATATCTCGCATACAACGTACTACTTGGCAGCTATAGCCAAATTCATTATCGTACCATACGTATAATACAATACGATTATCGTCAACAATTGTCGCTTGTGAGTCAACAACACCTGCATAACGGCTACCTACTAAATCGGTAGACACTATTTCTGTTGATGCAGTGTAATCAATTTGGTCACGTAAATCTGAGTGCAGCGCTGTATCGCGTAAAAATGCATTTAGTTCTTCAACTGATGTATTAGTTGCTAAGTTTAAGTTTAAAATAGCAAGCGATACATTAGGTGTAGGAACACGAATAGCGTTACCTGTTAACTTACCTTCAAGCTCTGGCAATGCTTTAGATACAGCTTTAGCTGCGCCTGTTTCAGTTATTACCATGTTAAGCGCTGCGGCACGACCACGACGTTCGGCTTTGTGATAGTTGTCGATTAGGTTTTGATCGTTTGTGTATGAGTGAACGGTTTCAACGTGACCATTATTAATACCAAACTTATCGTTTAACGCTTTTAATGTTGGTGTGATTGCATTTGTTGTACAACTTGCTGCACAGACAATTTTATCTTCAGATAAAATATCTTGGTTATTTACACCATATACGATGTTTTTAATATTGCCTTTAGCCGGTGCTGTTAATAATACTTTAGCTGAACCTTTACACTCTAAATGCTGACCAAGGCCTGCTTCATCTTTCCAAATACCTGTGTTATCAACAATTAACGCATTATCGATACCGTATTGGGTGTAATCAATTTCACTAGGTGAATTTGCATAAATAACCTGAATGTAACTGCCGTTCGCTTTAATTGCGTTGCGCTCTTTATCAATGGTGATTGAACCATTAAATGGACCATGAATTGAATCGCGACGTAATAAACTAGCGCGCTTTTCAAGGTCACCCTCTTTACCACCACGCACAACGATTGCACGTAGACGTAAATCGGCGTAAGGACCCGATTTTTCAATTAATAAGCGAGCAAGCAAACGACCAATACGACCAAAACCATAAAGAACTACATCGCGAGGTTCTTTCACTGTTGAATCGGCTATTTCTGCTAATTCATCTTTAACGAACTCTTCAACTGAACGGCCATTAGCAACGTCGCTGTATAAATAGCTGTATGCAAGCTTACCAATATCAATGCGAGCAGAGTTTAATTCCATTTTACTGATTGCTTCTAAAAACGGGAAGCTTTCACGTAAACGTAATTTTGTGCCTTCAAATTGCGCAACAGTTTTGTGAGATTTAATAATTTCAATAGTACTGGCATTTACGAGAGGACGGCCATATACGGCAATTTCAATACCACGATTACGGTAAAGTTTACCAATGATAGGTTGCATGCTTTCAGCGTAATCTTGGCGCTCTTGCCAACTATTTGTGTATTCTAACTCGTGAGATGAGGTCATTTTATTTACCTAAGTTTATCATTTTGAACGGATAGCCTTTAAAAGTGCACTATATTTTGAGAGTAATGCACTTCAGGCACGGCTATTCTAATTTAATCTGAAGTTATTCTCTACTGTTAGGCGTTAAATGATTGCGCTAGAATGGCTGCGTAGATATTTATTTGGGGTTTAGGAATGCTAAAAAGAGCAAGTTTACTACTTGGATTACTAACATTAGCGGGTTGTGAAGAACCTGTGACGCTAGCAAAAGTTTGTAAGGAAACACCCGGCTTTTGTTCTGATTTAAACAAAGACAGCCATTGTAAAGACGAGCGTGCTGAAGTTATCTTAAAGCGTTACAGTGAATACAAAGAGCCAACGGATGAAAATAAATATCAATTATTAAAAGAATTTGAAACATACAACCAATGTATAACACTGGCGGCTAAAATTGAGCACATAAAGCTCAAAGCTAAGAAGACGTCTCGCATAGATGGACAACTCACTAGCATTAAAGAAATGACGCGCCTTTATCAAGACACTATTGATACAAATCACCCCGGTTTACTTTATTACCATTGGTCCAGAAACAATAATCAAGGTGCATTAAATAAACTATTGGCTATAGAAGACGATCCGAGTGTTACACAAAGTGCTGAAATGCAGTTTTTTTTAGCGTCGTATTACATTAAGTTTGATGACGAAAAAACGATTGATTTGCTCTATAAAACGCTCGAGTTAAATCAAAAAGGGCGCATACCCAATCCTGAGGTGTACACATCACTTATCAGCCTGTTTTATAAACATGATAAATTTAAACATGCTTATATATTTTCAAAAGTAGCGCAAATGTCGGGAATCGAAAATATAGATCTATTTGAAATAGAGCAGGAACTCTTAAGTACTGGTAAAAACTTATCTGGACTTAATTCACTTGCCGAGCAAACCTATCAACAAGTATTAGAAGGTGAATTTGTATCACCTAGAGAATTTTAGATAATAATAAACCCCGCTTAAGCAAAGTTAAGCGAGGAATAAATAAAAGGCAGCTTTCGCTGCCTTTTTTTATTTTGCTTTGCTGGTACCCACTTCAACACGAGTCTTTAGTTTTTGACCCGGTCTAAAGGTGACAACACGACGCGCCGAAATAGGAATGTCTTCGCCTGTTTTCGGATTACGCCCTGGTCTTTCTTTTTTGTCTCGAAGATCAAAGTTACCAAATCCAGAAAGCTTAACCTGCTCTCCTTTTTCTAGCGCTGAGCGGATTTCTTCAAAAAACGCTTCAACTAAATCTTTGGCATCTTTTTTATTGATCCCGAGCTTTTCAAATAGGTGTTCAGCTATGTCGGCTTTAGTAAGCGCCATATCTAGTCCCTCAACGATGCATTAAACTTTTCGGCCAATTCGGCCACCACGTTATCAACTACTAGATTGATATCTTTCTCTTCGAGTGTTCTATCAACCGCTTGCAGTGTTAGAGCAATCGCCAAACTCTTATAATTTGGCTCAATACCTTTGCCCTTATACACATCGAATAAGTTTAGGTCAACCAATTGATTTCCGCCAACTTTTTCTATAGCGTTTAAAATATCACCAGATTTAACGCTGTCGGCCACTAAAATCGCGATGTCGCGACGGTTTGAAGGAAATTTAGACACGCTTTCTGCTTGTGGTAAATTTCTTTTTTCAATTGCTGACATTTCAATTTCAAATACAAAAGTTGCGTTATTGATATCTAACGACTTTTGCGCTTGAGGATGTAATGCACCAAAAAAACCAACCTTTTTACCGTCAACATAAATAACAGCTGACTGGCCCGGATGAAGTCCATCTGACTGCTCTGCTTTAATTTCAAAGCGACTTAAATCGTTAGTGATCGCAAGTAATGCCTCAACATCCCCTTTTAAGTCATAAAAGTCGACATTGCGCTTTTCTTCAACCCAATGTTCGCCATGAACCAAACCAGTAATAGCGCCACCAATAACAGGCACTTGGTATACACCATTTTCTGCATTTTCATCGCTTATAAATTTAAGACCATGCTCAAATAAACGAATACGTGGTTGTTGACGATTTTGGTTGTATGCAACAGACGCCAATAGACCCGGCATTAAGCTAACACGCATTGCTGACATTTCAATTGAAATAGGATGCGGTAGAACAAGTGCGTCACTTTGAGGATGCAAAATAGCTTGTGCCTTAGGGTCAACAAAGCTGTATGTAATTGCTTCTTGGTAACCACGTGTTACTAACGTATTGCGGAATTTGCTTAGTGCAATGCTCGCTTCGTTATGAGTGGTCATCTTAAGTTTTGCAGTTGGTGCCACATTTGGAATACTGTTGTAACCGTAAACGCGTGCAACTTCTTCTATCAAATCTTCTTCAATGCGAATATCAAAACGGTAACTAGGTATATCTGCACTCCAGCTGTCATTTTCTACTTTAACATCAAGACCTAAGCGAGTCAGAATATCAGTTACTTTAGCATCATCAATGTGATGACCTATTACGCGGTCTAAACGCGAACGACGCAAACGAACTTCAGTCACCTTAGGTAACTTATCAGCCGCCACGGCTTCAACTACAGGGCCTGCTTGACCACCCACAATTTCAAGAAGTAGCGCTGTAGCACGCTGCATTGCATCGTGTTGTAGAGCAAAATCTACTCCACGTTCATAACGATGTGATGCATCAGTATGTAGGCCGTAACTACGTGCTTGCCCAGCAATTGCTACCGGATTAAAGAACGCACTTTCAAGCAGTATGTCTGTTGTTTTTTCAGTAACACCTGATTGCTCACCACCAAAAATACCAGCAATGGCAAGTGCTTTATCATTATCTGCTATAACGAGTGTAGACTCGTTTAATTTAGCTGTATTACCATCAAGCAATACTAGTTCTTCATCTGCATTTGCACTACGTACTTTAATGCCACCTTCAATTGCACTTAAATCAAATGCATGCATAGGGTGACCAAGTTCGAGTAATACATAGTTAGTTACATCAACAACCGGATCGATTGAACGAACGCCACTACGACGTAATTTTTCAACCATCCATAACGGTGTTTCTGCATCAAGATTTATACCTTTTATTACACGACCTAAGTATCGAGGACATGCATCTTCGTTCACTAGCTCAATTGATACTTTGTCGTCAATTGTTGGAGCAACAACGGGAATTTCTAATACGTTTACATCAATGCTGTTTAAAACGCCTACTTCACGAGCAAGACCTTTAATACCAAGGCAGTCACCACGGTTTGGTGTCAAATCAACATCAATAATGTTATCGTCAAGGCTTAAATAGTCACGTAAATCCGCGCCAATGGGTGCATCACTCGGTAACTCCATTATGCCGTCACCTTCTTCGCTAATGCCTAGCTCGTCAAATGCACATAACATACCGTGTGAAGGCTGACCGCGAAGTTTTGCTTTTTTAATTTTGAAATCGCCAGGTAATACTGCACCAACGGTTGCAACCGCGACTTTAATTCCTTCACGACAGTTTGGCGCACCACACACGATATCAAGCAGCTCATCGCCACCTACGTTAATTTTAGTAACGCGAAGTTTATCCGCATCAGGATGTTGACCACATTCAACAACTTCGCCTACTAACACACCATTAAATTTGGCTGCAGCTGGCTCAACGCCGTCAACTTCAAGGCCAGCCATAGAAAGCTGTTCCGACAGAGCTTGCGTATCAATAGCAGGATTAACCCACTCTCTTAACCACTTTTCACTAAATTTCATTTTATTGCTTCACTCTTAACGGAACTGGTTTAGGAATTTTAAGTCATTTTCGAAAAATGCACGTAAATCGTTTACGCCGTAACGCAACATTGTTAGGCGCTCTACGCCCATGCCGAATGCAAAACCAGTGTATTTTTCTGGATCAATACCTACAGACTTAAGAACGTTTGGATGTACCATGCCACAGCCTAGTACCTCTAACCATTTGCCGTCTTTGCCCATCACATCTACTTCAGCTGAAGGTTCTGTAAATGGGAAAAATGAAGGACGGAAACGAATTTCCATATCTTCTTCAAAAAAGTTACGCAAAAAGTCATGTAATATACCTTTAAGCTCAGTAAAGCTTACATCGGTATCAACCATTAACCCTTCTACCTGATGAAACATAGGTGTATGTGTCTGATCGTAATCGTTACGATAAACACGCCCAGGTGAGATAATTCGTAGCGGTGGCTGCTCTGTTTCCATAGTACGAATTTGCACGCCACTTGTTTGTGTACGCAGTACTAATTTAGGATTGAAATAAAAGGTATCGTGATCAGCACGCGCAGGGTGATGCTCAGGGATATTTAATGCATCAAAGTTATGAAAGTCATCTTCAATCTCAGGGCCTGATTTAACCTCAAAACCTAACTCACCAAAAAAGCTTTCAATACGTTCAATTGTTCGTGTTACCGGATGCAATCCACCTGTTGGCATTACACGCCCAGGTAAAGTAACGTCAATTGTTTCTGCGGCTAGCTTTTCTTCTAGTGCTTTACTTGCTAAAAGCTCACGCTTATCGTTAATTGCAGCTTGAACATCTTGCTTAGCTTGGTTAATTACCTGCCCTGCTTCTTTGCGTTCTTCAGGAGCAATTTTACCCAGTGTTTTAAGTAAGCTAGTGATTTCGCCTTTTTTACCAAGGTAGTTAACCCTGATCTCTTCTAGTTGCGCGATTTCACTGGCACTGGCTACCGCCTCAAGTGCTTGCGCTAATATATTTTCTAAGTTCATTCGATACCTGATCTTTCACAGAAGGTGATTACAATTTAATTGACTAATGATAACTGAAAGCGGGGTCTAGATTCTAGACCTACTAGAGCTTTAACGTTGATTTTATAAAGGGAATTGTTAATTTTCGCTGTGCGGCCATAGATGCATGATCTAATTTGTCTAATACATCGAGTAAAGCACGCATATCTCGACTTAGACGCGTTAGTAAAAAGCGTGCACATTCATCGCTTAACTCAAGCCCACGCATGTGTGCCCGCTTAACAAGCGCCTGCGCTTTATCATCATCACTCATTGAACGTATTTGAAAGGTGGTTCCCCAAGTCAAACGAGATTCTAAATCAGGAAGTGAGATATTTAACATATTTGGTAACAGGTCTGCGGTTACGACTAGCATTTTACCGGGTTCATTAAAGCGATTAAAAAAGTTAAACAGGGCCTTTTCCCAGGCATCGTTGCCTGCAACTAAGTGGACATCGTCTATACACAATACATCAAGCGCTTCCAGTCCATCGAGGACCATAGGGCCGAAATTGATAACCTCTCGCATAGAAAGTAACATGTTAGAAAGGCCACGTTCTTGCGCTTTTATGCACGTAGCGTATAACAAGTGAGACTTACCCGAATCACCCAATCCGCACAAGTAAGTATACTGAAATGAATTTGCCAACTCAGAAAAGCTCGCTTTTAGATGATTAACTTCTAATGAGTCCTCACCACCAAAGTACGATGCAAACGTCTCGTCATCTGGCAAAGTAACAGGCAACGCCATTTGCATTGGTTCATGACTTAGCACTATGGTTTTATCCATTGATATTCAAGGCTGTTTTTGTCAACAACATGATAAAAAGCGCGTGGATCAACGTAATCTTTAAAAGCAGAATCAAGACCTAGCGCTTTTTTTAAATCTGTAACATCGCCTGTATGATTCAATTTGTATTCAACAAACTCAGTCGTTTTTCGAGCAATCGTAACCTGTGTAACAACACTTAAACTCTGTAAACGTCTCTTAGCTAGTTCGACATCTACAAAATTTTCGGCCCCTTTTAAAGTTAAAATAGCTGAAGCTTGCTCGTAGTATGCATTGGGATCAATTGCGTATTCACTTGCTAACCCTCTAGCTAGTGTATCTATCATTTGACTAACAATTTGTTGTTTATCACCAACTAAACGATTTTCATCAAACAAATCATCATTTGTGAATCGCCAATCTAAAACCCAGTTATTACTGTTATTGTCTTTGTACATTTTGGCCGTAATACTTCTTTCAGCACTATACCGCTGAGACGCCTCTTCTATAGGCCCTGAGAAATTACCCCACACCTCGGGTATTCCTACTAAACGTCTGTCTTGTAAATCCAGTAATGGCACAACAACAGGTAAGCCACGTCTTCGGGCATTATCGTAAATTAATTGTTCAAGCTGTGGATAGCTCTCTTGTGTTACTAGCTCTCTTCGCCAATTATCTTCAATACCTAGCCAAATAGCGACTAACGGACGTTGTGAACCCCATAAAGGTAGACTTAATTCTTTTATAAGCGCATTAATTTTTCGTGCTTCAAATTTAACAATTAATTTTAACTGACCTTCAGCACGCTCATCGTATTCAAATTTAAGCAAGTAATCAGAGATATCTTTAGTGCGCTGTTGAGCTAATCGATTTTGATCCGCCGTTTCATCACCACTTACTTTTACCAAAACATTAAGTAAAGCTTTACGGCTTGCCGCTAATCTACTATCTCTTGATTTATCATCAACTTTTAAAATATCTTGATATAGATCAGTGACTTCAACTGCTGAAACAGAAAAACAAATTAAAATGGATATTATGCTTATTAATAATCTATACACTGTATGTTAGTTCTTGGTTTTAAACTAATTTGATCCTAAATCAAAGCAAGTAACAAAGCAAAATTATATTTGTTACTGTGACATATTGATCCTTATAGATTAAGCCTCTCATGCAATGTTGATTTAATTGAAACTCTAAATTTATAAACAAATTCACTCAGCCAAAAAGAGAGCAACTAAAGCCAAACCTTCTAAAAAGACATATCCTCTTCAAAGTAATGCCAACACAACTGTATTAAGTTCTAAAAATATACTAGCTTTTATTAGCTACTGCCGAGGGAAACAGAAAACTGTTTTATCGGGCCAGCCTCTGAAGGGCTTGCTTTCGCACAGTTTTATATAATGTATAGGAATACAAATACCGTGGAGCACAGGAAGTGCAAGAGCGACCGCTACTGAGTTCGGCATGGGGTTTTGGCTATTTACTAAACCCCAGACAGAATAAAACGACTATCGCTAGTCAGGCTCTCTACAATTTTAAGCCTGCGTAATGTCGTGGTGCCCACAGCGGTAGAGAGTCACATAGCAAATTTTACCTATCATAGGTCAGTGTATTGAATAACTAAAACACTGTTCACAAAGAGGCGCTTCGCTTAAGAGACG
>NZ_BADX01000152.1:0-34830 GCF_000241365.1 Pseudoalteromonas sp. BSi20480
GATATAATCGCTTATACCCGTTTATTCATTAAGTAGGTCGCAAAGCCTATAAAAATAACACTAGGCAGCACGGCGCCAATTATGGCAGGTATTTGGTAAACCATTACCACGGGACCAAATATCTCGTTTGTTAAATGAAATACAATGCCTGTTACAACACCCATAATTATTCGTGCGCCCATAGTTACAGTGCGTAATGGACCAAATATAAAAGAAAGCGCAACCAATAACATAACCGCAACCGACACGGGTTGCATGAACTTTCGCCAAAGAGCAAGATCATAAGTACTGGTATCTTGTTCATTTTGCTCTAAGTAGCTTAAGTACGACCATAACCCTGTAAACGAAAGCGACTCAGGCTTTACAGATACAACGCCTAACTTTTCAGCGGTTAGTTGCGATGGGTAAAACTCTTCTGGGTGTAGTTCAGTCGTAATTAACTCATCCGTAATAATTACTTTGTTTACATCACGTAAAAGCCACCCATCTTTTCGGCTAATTGCCTCTTTAGCTTTAGTAATTTGAGTAAGTTCAAGTGAGCTATCAAAATAATACATGTGCAAACCGTTAAGCTTACCGCTTTCATCCACATCTTCTATATTTATGAAGTTATTTCCATCTTTCGCCCAAACCCCTTTTTGTGCGCTAAACACATCTCCGCCATGGATAGCTTGGTTTCGCATTTCTTTTGCACGTAACTGTGCCTCTGGTGCTCCCCATTCGCCAAGCGCCATCATACAAATGGCCATAAACATGGCGGTTTTCATCACCGAACCAATAATTTGCAACCGCGACATACCCGCTGCTTGCATAACCACTAATTCACTATTTGAAGCAAGCGCACCAAGCCCTGTTAAGCCCCCAATGAGCGCAGCCATAGGGAAAAACACCACTAAATCACCAGGAATACTGTACAGCGTATACAGCATGGCGGTAATCAAATCGTAACTACCACGCCCTACCGATTTTAACTGTTCAATAAATTTAATTAAGGTACTGATGCCAACTAAAACCAACAAAGCAAAGCCTGTTGTTTGTAAAATGCTGCGGCCTAAATACCAGTCGAGTGTTTTCATCATGAGCTTAACTCCCGCTTAGTGACAACAGCCTTTAGCAAAGCGCCTATAGGGCGGCCTTTTATAATTAATAAGCCACCAATAAATAAGGCACTCAAGTGAATCCACCAAAGCCCAATTGACGGCGGTATTTTGCCATCTTCTATCGCGAATTTTGCGGCATTTAATAAAATAAAATACCCAAGATACAAACTTATAGCGGGTACCAATTTAGCAAATTTGCCTTGGCGAGGATTAACCACACTTAACGGCACTGCTAGTAAAGTAAGCAGCGGAATAGAAAGAGGAATAGCGATACGCCACTGCCATTGAGCAATAGACTCAGGCGTATTAATAGCAAGCAACTGATTAGTCGGCACAGCTTCTAACTTACGGCGTTGATGCTCTATTTCTTGTTCACGAATTTGTACACTGTAACCATCAAACTCGGTCAGGTTTAATGCTGGTGTTGTTGCGTCGGTTTCGTATCGTTTCCCATCGGTTAACACTAACTGTTGCTCACCGTTTTGCGCTTCAATTACCACGCCTTGCTCTGCGTATACTAGTCGAGCTAATTCATCGTTATCACTATTTGGTAGCTGTGCAACAAACACTTTGTTCAGCTCTTTGCCACCATTTTCAATGTTATGAATAAACACCACGGCTTTTTCGTTCCCTGTTTCTTGAAAACGACCGGCTCTTAATGCTGACAGCCCTGCGTCAGCTTTAGCTTGTTCTTTTAATTGATATTCTTGCTCACTGGCCCACGGTGCTAGGTACATAGTTAATGCGCCAGCCAAAAGCGCCAAGCCTGCGCTTGATATTAAAGTTACACGCACTACATACCATTCGCTCACACCACACGCTTTTAATACCGTCATTTCGCTGTCGGCGTAAATACGGCTATACGCTAAAATAATGCCTAAAAATATACTCAATGGAAGAATTAACGAGGCAAGTTGTGGTAACTTTAACGCAATCATCGACAGCACTAATTGAGCAGGAATGCTTCCCTCTGATGCGTCACCTAAAATAACCACCAGCTTTTGTGATAAAAAAATGGTCATTAAAGTTAAAAATACGGCGACCTGCGATTTTAAAACCTCAGCGGTCAAATAACGAAAAATAAGCAATGCTCGCCCCTGTTAAACTTAGTATTTCACTACAATAGTGAGTGTAGAATAGTTAAATAGCTATTTTGCACAGTTTATACCGACAAATAGGCTATTATTATAAGCCATCAAAATTAATTATCCTACCTAAGTGCAAGATATAATGTTGCATTAGTAGCCCTTAAGCATATAAAGTTCAATTACACAGTAAGAGTCGGTAAAAATCAGCTAAAATGAGTATTATCTCTACATAAGCTTAGCTACTAAGACTAGAAAATATTATTTTTGGCCTTATTTATTAGCTTAAATGACTCACAACCAGGAGCAACAATGGAATTTAGCGTAAAAAGTGGTAGCCCAGAAAAACAACGCAGCGCATGTATTGTCGTTGGCGTGTACGAACCACGCAGGTTATCCCCCATTGGTGAACAACTCGATAAAATCAGTGATGGTTACATTTCAAATTTACTTCGCCGTGGCGACCTAGAGGGTAAACCTGGCCAAGTTTTATTATTGCACCATGTCCCTAACGTGTTAAGCGAGCGTATTTTGCTTGTAGGTTGCGGTAAAGAGCGCGAGCTTGATGACAAGCAATACAAACAAATTATCTCTAAAACAATAAATACCTTAAACGATACAGGCTCAATGGAAGCGGTATGCTTTTTAACAGAGCAACACGTAAAAGGCAGAGATACTTATTGGAAAGTACGCCAAGCCGTAGAAACAACGCAAGATTGCTTATACACGTTTAATCAACTTAAAAGTAAAAAAGTAGACCCGCGTCGCCCACTTCGTAAAATTGTATTTAACGTACCCACGCGCCGCGAACTCACTATTGGTGAAAGTGCGATTGAGCACGGTTTAGCTATCGCTGCTGGCAGCAAGTTGTGTAAAGACGTTGCTAACATGCCACCCAATATTTGCAACCCTGCGTATTTAGGCGAACAAGCGCAAGAGCTAGCTACCAATTTTGATAATATCACCGTTGATATTATTGGCGAAGAAAAAATGGCAGAGCTGGGTATGAACTCATATTTAGCGGTTGGCCGTGGTAGTGATAACGAATCTGTTATGTCAGTTATTAACTACAAAGGTGCAAGCGAAGAGCAAGCGCCAATTGTGTTAGTTGGTAAAGGTTTAACCTTTGACTCAGGCGGTATTTCAATTAAACCTGGCGAAGCCATGGATGAAATGAAATACGATATGGGCGGTGCTGCAGGTGTTATAGGTGCAATGCGCGCTTTGGCACAAATGCAATTACCTATAAACGTAATAGGTATTTTAGCTGGTTGTGAAAACATGCCAAGTTCAAATGCTTACCGACCAGGTGATATTTTAACAACGATGTCGGGGCAAACGGTTGAAGTACTTAATACCGATGCTGAAGGTCGTTTAGTATTATGCGATGCGTTAACCTACGTGGAGCGTTTTGACCCAGATACGGTCATAGATGTAGCCACCCTTACAGGTGCATGTATTGTTGCATTAGGTGCTCATGCAACAGGCTTGCTTGCAAACCATAATCCCCTTGCCCACGACTTATTGAAAGCGTCTGAGCAAAGTGGCGACCGTGCATGGCAGCTACCACTGTGGGACGATTATCAAGACCAACTAGAAAGCCCATTTGCTGATTTTACTAACTTAGGTGGGCGCGCGGCAGGCACAATTACCGCAGCGTGTTTTTTATCCAAGTTTACCAAAAAATATAATTGGGCGCATTTAGATGTGGCGGGTACTGCATGGCGAAGTGGTGCAAATAAAGGCGCAACAGGGCGCCCTGTTCCTATGCTAACTCAGTATTTATTGAACAGAGCGGGTGTAAGCGAAGCAGCACACGATTAATTATCTGTTTAGTTCAAAATAAGGCGCCATTAGGCGCCTTATTTATTTGTGTATTAATTGAAGCAAACCCCGTTATATGGCAAAATCTGCCTCTTAATTTATGTGTATTAACCTAGTGCACATTCAATGTCATGGGAAAGCCCGATACAATGAACATGAACGCTAAATTTTTCGTTCTAAAGCAACAAGATGAGTCTAAAGCCCAGGCTGATGATCATTTTGCTTTGGCTGCACAAATAGCGGCCGATCAGTATCGTAATGGGCAACGTGTATTTATTTGTGTAAACGATAACGATACAGCCTGTGCCATTGATGAAATTATTTGGGCATTCGACCCAGACAGTTTTGTACCACACAATTTACAAGGTGAAGGCCCTAAAGGCGGAGCCCCTGTTGAAATTGGTATTACGCCACCTGTTGGCAACCGAAAAGTTTTAATAAACTTGGCCACTCAGCTACCTGATTACATTCGCCGATTTAACCAAGTTTTTGATTTTGTCCCCGTAGAACCTGTTGCTAAACAAGCAGCCCGCGAGCGTTTTAAAAAGCTACGCCAACTCGGTGCCAATCTCACCACGCAAGATATTAATAGCTAGCCACTCAGGCAAACTAACCAACTAATTTAAGTACTTATTTAAGGTTCTGTGTAATGGATAAAACCTACAATCCGCAAGATATTGAACAGTCTCTATATCAAGACTGGGAACAAAAAGGCTACTTTAAGCCATCTGGCCAAGGCGTACCGTATTCTATTATGATCCCGCCGCCAAATGTCACGGGTAGCTTACACATGGGCCACGCTTTCCAAGATACAATAATGGATACCCTTACGCGTTTTAAACGTATGCAAGGTAACAACACATTATGGCAAGTAGGTACTGACCACGCAGGTATTGCAACGCAAATGTTGGTTGAGCGTAAACTGCATGCTGAAGAAGGTAAAACACGCCACGATTTAGGCCGTGAAGATTTTATTAATAAAATCTGGGAATGGAAAAACGAATCGGGCGGCACAATTACTAAGCAGCTTCGTCGCCTTGGCGCATCAGTTGATTGGGACCGTGAACGTTTTACGATGGACGATGGTTTATCTGAAGCCGTTAAAGAAGTGTTTGTTCGCCTTCATAAAGAAAACCTAATTTACCGTGGTAAACGCCTAGTAAACTGGGATCCAAAATTACACACAGCAATTTCAGACCTTGAAGTTGAAAACAAAGACAAACAAGGCCACATGTGGAACTTACGTTACCCACTAGCTGATGGCGTTAAAACACAAGACGGTAAAGACTACATTGTAGTCGCAACTACGCGCCCAGAAACTATGCTAGGCGACTCTGGTGTTGCAGTAAACCCAGATGACGAGCGCTACACAGATTTAATTGGTAAAGACATTTTATTACCTATCGTTAATCGTCGTATCACCATTGTTGCTGACGAACACGCCGATAAAGATAAAGGCACAGGTTGTGTAAAAATAACCCCAGCTCACGACTTTAACGATAACGAAGTTGGCAAGCGTCACAAAATGCCAATGATCAATATTTTCGATAAAGACGCCGCTATTTTAACGCAAGGTGAAACTTACACCTTTGACGGCAAAGAGCTTGAGCTTGATGCGCCTATTCCAGCGCGTTTTCATGGGCTTGATCGTTTTGCAGCGCGTAAAGCGATTGTGGCTGAATTTGAAGAGCTTGGCCTACTTGAAAAAACTGAAGATCACGGCCTAACTGTTCCATACGGTGACCGCTCTGGTGTGGTTATTGAGCCACTACTTACAGACCAATGGTATGTACGTGTTGCGCCACTTGCAGAACCTGCTAAAGATGCAGTTAAAAACGGCGACATTCAATTTGTGCCTAAGCAATACGAAAACATGTACTTTTCGTGGATGAACGACGTACAAGATTGGTGTATATCACGTCAGCTTTGGTGGGGTCACCGTATTCCAGCTTGGTACGACAGCGAAGGCAACGTATACGTTGGCCGCGATGAGGCGGAAGTACGCCGCGATAACAACATTGCAGATAGCGTAGCACTTAGCCAAGACGAAGACGTACTAGATACATGGTTCTCGTCAGCGCTTTGGACATTCTCAACGCAAGGCTGGCCAGAAAACACCGATGATTTAAAAACCTTCCACCCGTCTGACGTGTTGGTAACGGGTTTTGATATTATTTTCTTCTGGGTTGCCCGTATGATCATGATGACGCTGCACTTTATTAAAGATGAAAATGGTAAACCACAAGTGCCGTTTAAAACAGTGTATGTTACTGGCCTAATACGTGACGACAACGGCGATAAAATGTCTAAGTCAAAAGGTAACGTGCTTGACCCGCTAGACATGATTGACGGCATTGAGCTTGAAGACTTAGTACAAAAGCGTACTGGCAACATGATGCAGCCTAAACTTGCCGCTAAAATTGAAAAAGACACGCGCAAAGTATTCGCAAATGGTATTGAAGCACACGGTACCGATGCGCTTCGCTTTACCCTTGCTGCAATGGCATCTACCGGTCGTGATATTAACTGGGATATGAACCGCCTTGAAGGTTACCGCAACTTCTGTAATAAACTATGGAACGCGAGCCGTTACGTATTAATGAACACAGAAGAGCAAGACTGTGGTTTTGCAAACGGTGCACAAAAAGAGTACTCGCTAGCTGATCGTTGGATTTTAGGCCAATATGAAGCCACCGTTAAAACGTACACTGAGCACCTTGATAACTACCGCTTTGATTTAGCCGCTAATACACTTTACGAATTCACTTGGAACCAGTTCTGTGATTGGTACTTAGAGTTGACCAAGCCTGTATTATTTAAAGGCAGTGAAGCACAGCAGCGCGGTACACGTAATACACTCATTACGATACTAGAAAGCCTACTACGTTTAATGCACCCAATGATGCCATACATCACAGAAACGATTTGGCAACGCGTTGCACCACTTGCAGGGCTTGAAACAGCGGGCACTAGCATTATGGTACAAGGCTTCCCTGTTTATAATGAAGCAAGCGTTGATGCCAAAGCGATGGAAGACTTAGAGTGGGTTAAGCAATTCATTTTAGCGATTCGTAACATTCGTGGTGAAATGGATATTAGCCCAAGCAAGCCACTGAGCGTATTACTTGCCAATGCATCAAGCGAAGATGTGCGCCGTATTGAAGAAAACAAATCATTCTTGGCATCATTGGCTAAGCTTGAAGAGTTTACAATGCTTGAAAACAAAGACGACGCACCAGCGTGTGCAACCTCTTATGTTGGCAACCTTGAAATTATGATCCCAATGGCGGGCTTAATTGATGTTGAAGCAGAGCTTGCACGTATCAACAAGCAACTCGAAAAAGCAGAAAAAGGCCTAGCGCAAGTGCAAAACAAACTCGCTAACGAAAAGTTTGTAAACAATGCACCAGAAGCCGTTCTTGCAAAAGAAAACGCTAAGTTAGCTGAATTCACCGATGCTAAAACTAAGCTGCTTGAGCAAAAAACGAAGATTGAAAGCTTATAATTTTAGTCACCTGCCTGCTAAAGCAATTTAGCAGGCATTAAAAAGCCGCTCACTTTAATTAAAGTGAGCGGCTTTTTTTGTGCCTAATGACTAAGCTAAAGGCACTTCTACATTAAAACGTGTAGTTGTACTGCGCGCCAATAAGCGTAGCATGACCTTTAGATTCAAAAGACCACTGCGAGCCTAAGTTATCTTTTTCAGTGTAGTTTTGTGTTTTACCACGAATAATACTCACGCCTAAATCAACGTTTGAGTTTTTATCGATGATGTAGTTACCACCAAAAGAGAACCAAAAGCGGTCTGTGTCTGGAATCGAGATTGATAAATGCTGTTGTGATACAGGCGACTCGTCAAACGCAATACCTGCACGTAACAATAGGTTTTCGTTGTACTGGTAGTCAGTACCTACTGAGTAACGAAGTGCATCAGAGAAATCTTCTGTTTTTTCAAATGCGCTAAACTTATCACCCGTTGGTGCTGTTACTTGTGCTTCCAATGAATCAAAGCTGCTCCAGCCAGTCCACAATACGCTGTAATGTAAGCCTAATTTTTCGTCTAACTGATGTGAACCAGAAAACTCAGCAATAGCAGGTAGCGTTATTTCAACCGAACCTGGAAGTTCAAGCTGTCCGTCTAATCCACCAGGAATAAATGCAGAAGGAAGCTCGTTTGAGTATTCACCTTCAAACGTGATGTCAGTTTCTGTACGGTAGTTAAAACCAAAACGGCTGTTTTCGTCTAATTGGTACATTAAACCAACATTTAAGCCGTAACCAATATCATCACCTTCAAGGTTTACTGCATCTGTTGAAGCAGGGATTGGTAAAGCTGAAGCACCAAACTTACGAATAATTTTAGCTTCTGCATAAATTGCATTTAAGCCAATACCAAAGCTGAACTGCTCGCTTACTTTATAGGCAACGCTTGCGTTCATATTTACAGTTACAATTTCTGTTTCGCCCGCAATTTGACCTGCCGCGTAGTCGTCATCAAATTTTGTTGCTAAACCAAAGTTAGCAAATGCGCCAAAACCAACTGATACTCTGTCGTTTACTGGCATTGTGAAATAAGTTGCTGGAATAATGGCGCTAGGCGCAATGCTGTCGTCATCTAATGCATTCGGGTCGATGCCATTGTTTGTACCAGTGCCTTCAAGGCTAACATCTGGAACAACGGCTATAGCAGCAACACTTAGTTGCTTATCTTTAAATAAAGTCATTAAAGCAGGGTTACGTGCAACAACAGACGCGTCGTCTGCGATAGATGCTTCACCAGCATAAGCACGGCCTAAACCTGATGCGTTTTGCTCAGCTAATTGAAACGCAGCTGCAAAAGAGTCAGCTGAAACAAATGCAAGCGAGGCTGCGATAAGCGTTTTAGAAAATTTCATTGTTGTGTCCTTAACCAAACTCACTGTTTGGGTAGCTATGTGTGTTGTTACTTATATTCAAAACCCGGCTACACTACATTAATTTTTAGAAAAAAACTTCATGATCACACCAAAAACACCTAAAAACAACGTTTTTAACTTACATTTTAACTAACTATTTAAAACTCATCGGACAAGAAATATGTTATTAGAGTAATTGCTCTAAATGTAATTAGTTATCATTTAGATTGACATGAATTACGCCGCATTTTAAACTCTTTTTAAAATAACCAAAGGGTTAAAACTGTGCTGATTGTTCTAATTATGGTGGTTCTTATTTTTTGTGGAGCCAGTGTGTTTTTCTTTTGTAAGGCAAATTACTGCGCATGCACACAGGCCGGACAATGCGACAACCCTGTTAATCGTTACTGGCTAGGCGCTATGTTAAATGCTGTTGTATCGCTCATTTTTTGCTGCACAGCTTTACATGTAGAGCTTGGCACTTTGTTGTGGTTGGTACTAATGGGAAGTTGTTTTTTAGGCGCGTTTATATCAGCTCAGGCAAACCAAAAGCGACAATGTATTAAGGCTAAACGAGAAGATGATCTTTTAACAAACGAGATAAGTTAATTTGATAATCCATTGGCTTTACACTCGCTAAAATTTTAAGCTCTTGGTTGTCGGTACTCAAATCTATATCTTTAGGCGTTACGTGATGATTATGCTTTGCATTATAAAATAATTTAACTTTTGGCTTAATAGGGTTTTGGGTATTTCCCTCTAACACGATTGCTAAACGCTCGTTAGTTAATTTAACAATACTTCCCACAGGGTGGACACCTAAACACTTTATAAAGCGCTGCACTAACTCAGCATCAAATAACTTGTTGCTAGCCAATAAGTAACGTAATGCATTAATAGGCTCATCGCCTTCTTTGTATAGCTTATCAGCGGTCATCGCATCATATACATCAACAATAGCCATAATACGGGCAGCACGACTGAGCTTTTGATCACTTACACCTCTGGGGTAACCTGAGCCATCTAATCGCTCATGATGATTTACTATCATGTCCAACATGAGTGGCGTTACACCCTCTTCCTCTTTTGCTAATATCAACCCTTGAGATACATGCTTTTTTACCGCACTCATTTCAAATTCGGTCAGCTTAGAGGGTTTTGATAGTATACCTTGTGGTATTTTAGCTTGGCCTAAATCATGGAGTAATGCGCCCATTGCCAATTGTTGAACAACCCCTTGCTTGTAACCTAAATACTTAGCAAACACGGCGGTAAAAATGGCACAATTGATCATATGTCGCCAGTTATAATTATGCTTGTCTTTTACGCGCGTAAGTATGGTCATAGCGTTGGTATTTCGAAAAACGGAGCTAACTATCTCACCGGCTATTTCATCAAGTACTTTTACATTAACCGCCATGCCTGCGGTTATATCTCCATATAGCGACTTTAATTTTTACTATGGCGCTCGTAACCTTCACTGGCTGCAGCAAACTCTTGCTCAAGCGTTATACTTGCAGGTGTATTTACGAGTTTTGATTTATCCTTGGCAGGCTTTGCCTTTGTTTGATCACTTAGTTTTGTAGACGCTAGATTTTTATTTTTTTCAGGGGACTTGGAAGTTGGCTTGTACTTAGCGGGGATGGCTACATCGCCTTTAGTAAAATCAATTAATAGCTCAAGCACGCCTTCTGTCGCTAAACGTTTTATAATCGATTTTTCACGAACCAAACCACTGGTTTTAATTTTTATTCCATTAACACCTTCATGTTGCTTAGTTACGCTATCGACATACATGCCGGGAACAAGTTCAGTGATAGGTAGAGTAATAAGCATAAAGGTATTTAAAATAGGGAATTAAACACCATTGATAGCATTTTACACCTGTACAAGTCTAACATTTGTTTCATTTACGTTAATAAATGACTATAAAGGATTGCTTATCACTCACTTAAAAATGTACATTTAAATAAATTTACCACGCTATTAATTAGGTGGCTTTAATCTAGTTGCTCGAAGCTAAATGTGTTTATAACTTAGAAAAGCTCTTCAATTGGCTGCGGTTTATGCACTGCATAACCTTGCGCGTAATCTACGCCCATTTCTAATAGAGTTTGCTTAATTCGTGAAGTTTCGACAAACTCAGCAATAGTTTTCATACCCATAACGTGGCCAATCTCATTTATTGATTTCACCATTGCATGATCAATCGGATCGACCGCGATATCTTTAACAAAAATCCCATCTATTTTAAGGTAGTCCACCTTGAGGTTTTTCAGGTACCCAAATGATGATAACCCACTTCCAAAGTCATCTAGTGCAAAACAGCACCCTAGCACCTTTAGTTGGGAAATAAACTTACTGGCAAGTTCTAGGTTTGAAATGGCGGCTGTTTCGGTTATTTCAAAACAGATCTTTTCACTATGCTCACCCAAAAGGGTAAGTTGCTCTGTAACAAATATTAAAAAGTCCTCATTAGTAAGTGACTGTCCTGAAAGGTTAATAGACAAGAAGTTAACCCCTTTGAGAAAGTTAGGGTTATTTAGAATCATCTTAAATGCGTTTTCAATCATCCAACTATCTACTTTAACAATCAGTTGATAGCGCTCTGCAGGAGGTAAGAAAGCACCCGGAGGAATTATACCTCCCTGATCATCGACCATGCGCAATAGCAATTCATAATGTTTATTTTTATCGCAAGCGAGTGGCTCAATTAATTGTGCGTATATTTTAAAGCGGTTTTCATCTATTGCATCTTGAACTCTATTTACCCACTGCATCTCGCCTTGGCGCACTGCGAGCTCTTCGTCATCATCATAATGAACATGGATTCTATTTCGTCCCTTCTCCTTTGCTATATAACAAGCAACATCAGCTAACTTTAGCACCTCTGTAAAATCCACATATTTATCGGTAATTTGGATCAACCCCATGCTTACACCTATACGAAAGCTGCGACCTTCCCAAACAAATCTATAATCCTCAATTTCTTTTTGAATTAAGCTAGTTACACGATGGGCGTTATCAAATGAGCAGTTTTCCATCAATACAGCAAACTCATCCCCCCCGAGGCGTGCTACCACATCTGTTTTTCTTACTACTTTTTGCAATAAAGAACCGAGCTGACGAAGTAATTCATCGCCAGCTAAATGACCACAGGTGTCATTCACTACTTTAAATTGATCAAGGTCCATATAACATAAAGCATGATCAACTCGTTTTTCAGCAGCAACTGACAATAAAAGCTCAACGCGACGCTTAAACTCTCTTCTATTTGCTAAACCAGTGAGTGAATCATGAGATGATTGGTAGCTGAGTTTTTCTTCTGATTTTTTTCTTGCTGTAATATCTACATGAGTGCCCACTAAACGAGTAATTTCACCTTCCTCACTTTCAACAACAAAAGCACGAGAAAAAATATTTACATAGCTACCATTTTTATGGCGCATTCTAAACTCAGCCTCATAGTGCTTAGTTTTAGATTCCATAAACGAATGGATTTTAGCAACTGCTGGAGCTAGATCGTCAGGGTGAACAAGCCTTTCCCATGTAGCAAAACTATTTGTAAGCTCGTCTTCTTTATACCCCAACATCGATTTCCATCGCGGTGAGTAATACATTTTTTCGTTAGCAATATCCCAATCCCAAAGTCCATCATTAGCGCCCTTCATGGCTAAACTTAACCGCTCTGTGTTTACTGAGGCTTTTTGTTTTTCGAGTATGAGGTCGTTTTTTTGCTGTTCTAAAGAAAGGGTTAATTCAGTAATGATATTAGATAGCTCACGTATTTGGCCATTTTCATACTCAAGTTCAGTAATATCATAAAAAATATTTAATATAATACTGGCATCCCCATTTTTTAAAGGAACGGCACTGCCAAGTACAGTACGTTTACGCCCGTCTTTGCACTGTATAGTTAGCTGCATTGGCACAAAGCGAGTATTCATTTTTTTTGCATCGTTTAATTTTTTGTGCCACAAGTTCATCACACAGTCGCGATAATGGCTATTAGGAAGTACTTTGCCCCACCATTCATCTACTGTGGGTATATCGCTTGCTCTATAACCAAACATATTAACAAACGTATCGTTAGCATGGACAATAGTGTTATGAGCGTCATTCAATACAAATGGGACAGGGGAAGAGTTAAATATATGTATAAATAAATCATTACAACAGGCGTTTTTTTCTAGCTCAGATATTTTGGCATCTGCCTTTGCCAGATCAAATTTAAGCTGCTCAATACTATCCATTCACTGTGTTTCCCAAAAGTACGAATGTATTAATACACCTTTGTTCTATTGATGTATTTGAGTAACACAAACACAACGCACCAATGGCATAATTAGATATCTATCATAATCAAAACAATAGGCAGTAAAGTCTATTTAAGCAAGGTGGTTAATAATTAGAAAGGGAGTAAAACACAGGTAAGTTTTTGGCCTAGTTAAATCAAATGGCGCTCTCGGTAGGGATCGAACCTACAACTCAGCCTCCGGAGGGCCACGTGATATCCATTTCACCACGAGAGCACATTTGCTGCCGCCACATCAACTCGCGATATCAATGTGTTAGCATACGCTAATGATAAAGCCATCTTTACACAAATGCTAGCGACATTAGTTTATATGATTACTAATTAGGCACTTTTGAATAAAACATGTGACTATTTTATAAAAACGCGTTATTTATTAATATTCGATAAAAATAGTTACGCTTTAGCAACATTTTAACTATCATTGTCACAGTAATGAAAATATTTAAAAGAGGAATTAATAATGAGTTTGATGTCTACGGAGCAAGTTGCAGAATTTTTAGGTGTAAAAGAAGAGCGCGTAAAACGTCTTGCACGTGAAAGTTTATTAATCGCTAAGTCAGAAGATGAAAACGGCGAACCGCAGTTTGATGCAGATGAAGTAGCAAAATATAAAGAGTTAGCAGCGCGTTTTGGTGGCCTTTAAAAGCCACATGCTGCAATAAGTTTTAGCAGCTGCGCGCGTAATTTTTTTGCTGGAGCTCTTATGTCGCGCTGCTCATACCAACCAATACTTAAAACCAAAAATAACAGCTTATAACAATTAAGCTTATCGGTTGATGTTACAAACCCTACCTTTTTATCTTTATATTTAGCGTAACTATTTAATAACGCATCATCATTATTTTTATTTAGCTCAAAGCTAACACTTAGCGCCGCTAAATCAAAATACACGTCGTTAGTTTTAGCGTACTCAAAATCAATTAAGTAGCTGCCTGACTCATTCACTATTAAATTATCTTTAATTAAATCGTTGTGGCAAAAACCAAGCTCGATAGGCATGGCCGTAATAAAGTTAACCGCTGCACTAATTAGCTGCTGATGCTCCAAATACAC
Source organism: Pseudoalteromonas sp. BSi20480 (assembly GCF_000241365.1). NCBI lineage: Bacteria > Pseudomonadati > Pseudomonadota > Gammaproteobacteria > Alteromonadales > Pseudoalteromonadaceae > Pseudoalteromonas > Pseudoalteromonas sp. BSi20480. The sequence continues at coordinate 14,276 of NZ_BADX01000152.1, forward strand.
TGGTGAACATTTATAACAGCTTAGCTCTTGGGCTATGTTCATTGGCTCAGTGCTAACTGAGTAAGCATGGACAGTGACAAGCTTTTTAATCACGTCGTCGATTGATAGACTCTTTGCGGTACTACCGTCAAAGTAATTAAACACAGCCAGTTGATTTTGTTTATCAAGCCATACAGGCGAAGGACATATATTTGACGCACTCAGGCGACGCTGTGCCTCTAAGGCGTATTCTGGCCAATGGTCTTTGTAACGCTTTAATAAATACTTCTCTTGAGTCGTATTTATTAACACATTTTCGTTACTTAAACCTTGTGATAAAGGCACGCATGAAATAACGCTACTTGGTGCTATAAACGCACGGCATTTGTTTATAAGTGCATTGTAATCACTCATAAATTAAAGCTGTGCGAGTGGCTTAGCTTGGCTTTGCTCGTATTCTTCATACCAGGTTTTAAATCCCCACCCTGCCATAATGGTGTAAAACACAAAAAGCGCTAATGTTGGGTAGTAGCCTTTTTCGTAATATAAATACATAGACGCTGCGTCTATGACTATCCAATACAACCAGTTTTCAAGGATTTTTTTGGCAACTAAGTAAGTCGTCACAACGGCAAAACAGGTTGTAAAGCTATCTAGGTAAGCAAAATCAGCATGCGTATAGTTAGTCATAAAATACCCAATGCCTGTTGCCGCAATAGAGGTAAGTATGATTAAAAGCGCATGACGTTCCATAGACCAAGAACTAATACTCAGGTTGTTATTATTAGCTTTGCCTTTTCGCCACACAACCCAGCCAAATACAGCCATATACATGTAATAAAAGTTGAGTAATGACTCCATTAGCAATGCGCCATTCCAATACATAATAGTATAAATTAGCGTACTAAAAAACGCAGCAGGCCAGCACCACAGGCTTTCTTTTATCGCCAACAATAAATAAGCAATTGATAACACAACCGCAATATATTCCCAGTGCGACATGGCAGTAAAACCGCTTAACGTTTTTGTTATAAATTCCATAGTGTGCTGTTACCGTTAAATTGTGGCGAAAAAACTACTGAGGCGATAAATCGCCAGACAAAAACTTACACACAAAAATAGCTTTGCCAAACTCTTCGTATGAACGTTTAATTTCGGTATTGAGTACTTGCATCACTAAATCATAATCGCCAAAAATTTGTGTCGATAGTGTATTAGTAATCACTTTTAAACCATCGTATTCGTTTAATCGATCAATAAACCCTTTGATAAAAGGAATGTAATCTTGGTGAAGTGGGTACTTACTAATCTCTACTGATAATTTCATTATTAACCCTATGGTTTGAGTGCCTAGTTATATCGTGTCATTCAATGCTAGAGCCGCTACTAAATACAGTGTAAAATCGCTTTAATACTCAATTACAATGAGCGTAATATGGCACGCAGAATAACCTATAAATTTAAAAACCAACCGCGCGAAATAAATTTTGCTAAAGATAAATACCACGACATGTATCAAGCAATTGCTGCTGCCGAAGGCATTGATTTAACGAATTACTTAAGCATGGTACAGCAAATAGAAATGACCTCTAAAGGGTCAGCTTCTGTTCGTAACTTTCGTGATCAAGAGTTTGCCCGCATGGGCTTTAGTGATATTTACTTTATTAAAGAGTAACTACCACTATTTAATTATGGCTGATACTCATAACTTACGCGCGGTGTAATATTACACAAAAGCTCGTAAGGAATGGTATCGGCGCACTGTGCTATTTCTTCTACTGGTAGCTCTGGGCCCCACATTGTGACTCTGTCGCCTACTTTTATGTTGTGCTCGTTTTGGCCTATGTCTACGCTAATCATATCCATTGCCACACTACCTACAATACCATAGCGCTGCTTGCCAATAACCACTGGTGTACCCTCTTTTGCATGTCGCGGGTAACCGTCACCATATCCCATAGCAACCACAGCTAACTGAGTCGCTTTATCGCTTTTCCAACGCCCACCATATCCTACGGCCTCGTTAGCTGGAACATGGCGCACTGCTATAACACGTGTCGTTAAACGCATAACGGGTTTAAGCTGGTGCTGCTCACCCAATGCGTTTGCCATAGGTGATACCCCATATAACATTAAACCAGGGCGTACCCAATCGCCATGAGCATTCGGCCAAGCAATAATGCCTGCCGAGTTAGATAAGCAATGTGCTTGGTTAATATTATTTACTAGGCAGTCAAACTGTGAAATTTGCTGTGCTGTCTTGGTGTTATTTACATCGTCCGCGCATGCAAAGTGGGTCATTAAATTAACGGTGTTATTGGCATTGGGTGTTTTTTGCAGGCGCTTATAAAATTCATCAAACTGCTCTGGGGCAATACCCAGGCGATGCATGCCGGTATTTACTTTAAGCCAGCACAATAAAGGCGCTTCAAGCTCAGCCTCTTCCAAAGCGGCAAGCTGATACTCATCATGAATAATAGTTTGAAAGTTATTGGCCAATAAAATAGGTAAATCGTCTTTATTAAAAAAGCCTTCAAGTAACACAATCGGTTTTGTTAACCCGCCAGCTCGAAGCGCTAAAGCTTCATCTATACGTGCTACTGCAAATGCGTCTGCATCATTTAAATGTTGTGCAATTTTAACCAAACCATGGCCATAAGCATTGGCTTTTAATACCGCCATAACTTTACTGTTTGGTGCAAAACGCTTTACCTGCGCTAAATTATGCGCAAGTGCCGTTAAATTAATTTCAGCAGTAGCTAAGCGCATTAATACTCGTCATCCATCGCAGGACCTGCGTAGTTATCAAAGCGAGAAAACTGCCCTTGGAACGTCAAGCGCACCTTACCAATTGGACCGTTACGCTGTTTACCTATGATGATTTCGGCTATGCCTTTTTCAGTACTGTCTTCGTTGTAGACTTCATCACGGTATATAAACATGATTAAATCGGCATCCTGCTCTATCGAGCCAGATTCACGTAAATCTGAGTTAATTGGGCGTTTATCAGCACGTTGCTCAAGCGTACGGTTTAGCTGCGAAAGCGCAACAACCGGGCATTTTAATTCTTTTGCTAGTGACTTAAGAGAGCGTGAAATTTCTGCTATTTCAAGTGTTCTGTTATCCGATAAGCTCGGCACACGCATAAGCTGAAGGTAATCAACCATGATCATACTGATACCACCATGATCGCGCGCAATACGACGTGCACGTGAGCGAACATCGGTAGGTGTTAACCCTGATGCATCATCAACATACATTTTACCTTTTTCCATCAACAAGCCCATGGTTGATGAAAGACGCGCCCAATCATCATCGTCTAGCTGACCAGTACGTACCTTAGTTTGGTTAATACGACCAAGTGATGCCAGCATCCTCATCATGATTTGCTCAGAGGGCATCTCTAATGAGTAAATAAGCACAGGCTTGTCTTGTGTCATTGCCGCATGCTCTGCAAGGTTCATCGCAAAGGTAGTTTTACCCATTGAAGGACGCGCGGCTACAATAATTAAATCAGAAGGCTGTAAACCTGTGGTCATTTTATCTAAGTCAGCATAGCCGGTACTTACGCCTGTTACACCATCTTGCGGAGATTGGTATAGCTCTTCTATTTTATCAACAGTTTTTTCGAGTATGTTGTGTATGCTTTGCGGACCTTCGGTGCTTTTTGAACGCTGCTCAGCAATTTTAAATACTTTACTCTCGGCAAAATCTAATAAGTCATGGCTTGTACGCCCTTCGGTATTAAAACCGGCCTCGGCTATTTCATTTGCTACACCAATCATTTCACGCACAACCGCACGCTCTCGCACAATATTAGCGTACGCATCGATATTAGCGGCACTCGGTGTATTTTTGGCTATTTCGGCTAAGTAAGCAAAACCACCAATTCCTGCCAGTTTATTATTTTTTTCAAGGCTTTCAGAAATCGTAATTAAATCGATTGGATCACCCAACTCTGCAAGCTCTGTCATTGCTTCAAAAATAAGCTTGTGCGTACGAGTATAAAAATCTTGAGATACAACAAGTTCGGCTACGCGGTCATATGCTTGGTTATCAAGCATTAAGCCACCTAAAACAGATTGTTCAGCTTCTATTGAATGGGGAGGAACTTTAAGGGTATCGACTTGCTTATCTGGTTTGGCCATAACTTCACAGTACTAAAATTGAATGGCTCTATTCTATCGACTTGCCGGGGTTGTGCAAATAGCAAAGCAGGAAATCTTTTCCTGCTTTTTGTAACTCAAAAGTTTACGATTTACCTTTTAAGCTCAATACGGCCACTTATAGTATCCATTTCAACGTCTGCATTGCCGCCATTAATAACAAACTCAAGCTCACTGGCTGGGCCATATTTGGCTTTTTTTACTTTGTCATCGCTAAGCTCATTAATAATTTTGCCATTGGCATGGGCTTCAATCTCAAATTTAGCCGATACATTAGCAGGGAAGAAAAATTCTGCATCGCCACTTACTGATTCGAAACGTACATCTGCACTGTCCAGTAGCTCACCAATACGAACTTCAGCTTCACCATTTACAGTGTTTATACGTAGGTTTTTGATGCTAGCCAGCTTAAAGTTTATGTCACCGTTCACATTTTCAAGACGAACATCGCTCGCGCTTGATGACGACTTAATATCACCATTCACAGCGCTAAAGCGTAACTCACCACTAGACTGTTCATCATTTATTTCGCCATTTACCGTTTCAAATTGAATATTACCGCTCAGGCTTTGTGCATTCACATCACCGTTAACGCTGGTTAGCTTAATATTACCTGCTAAATTTTGTGCGGTAATTTCACCATTAACCACATTTACTTCTGCACCATTTTTAAGTGCTTTAGCTATTACCGATACATTAACACCACGAAAGTCTAATGCGCTGCTATGCGGCATAAAAATAGTTAGTTTAGAGCCATCGCCATTGCTACCCCAGCCCATTTTACGTGGCATTTTTACAACAAAATATGTATTGTCGCCTCTCGTTTCGAGCTCAAAACCTTCTGCCTTATCGTCAAGCTCGCCCACTACTTTAAACTCGCTTTTATCCCAACCAGCAATACTTACATCACCACGCTGATTCTCAATAAAAACAGTACCCTCTTTTGGCACTTCTATTTGTTTATCAATTTTTTCTCCTGCAAATACAGCAAGTGGAAATAAGCTTAATCCTAGTAAAATTGCTTTCATGTTTTTCTCCTAAATACTTTGCCAACGAGGTGCATGCACCTTATTAATCAAATCAAGTTGTTGTTGATAAATCTGCGCTAACATTGTTAGCAATGCTTGGTTTTGGGGTTCGTTTTTAAGTGCTTGCTTAATGGCATATTCTGCCTCTTCAAGTTCTTGTAATTGTGTTTGCCAATTATCGGTTAAGGCGTCTTGATTTTTATACTGCACCAGTAAGCTTTGCTTTTGCTGTGCAAAATAGTCACTTATGGCCACAACCGGTTGTGGTTTAGGGTTTATTACAAACATATTGAGCGCCACTAGTGCAGCAACGGTACATGCCGCAATTGCGCTTAACTTTGGCCATAAAGTAACGGCTGATTGCTCAGGCTCATTGGTATTTACAATGGCTCTTTCTATACCTGCCCACAGATCTTTTTGTGGCGTTATCTCTTTATCAAGCGTGTTTAATGATTTATCTAAAAAGTCGTCAAAGTTTGGTTTATTCATTTTCATACCACTCTTGTAATAACTGCCTTGCTCGATGATATTGTGACTTGCTTGATCCAACGGCAATACCCAACTGCTCTGCTATTTCTTCATGTCGATAACCTTCTACTGCAAACAATACAAACACCATGCGTGCGCGCTCAGGTAACCTAACAATTAGCTTATCTAAGCCGTTTAAGCCTTTACAGTCTTTAGCCGATTGCTCATCCATACCGTCTTGTTCAATGCTAACGACTTTTTGTACCCAGCTTTTTTGTTTACGTAAGTAGTTAATCGCAATATTACTCGCCACACTGTATAACCAAGTAGAAAACTGCGAACGACCATCAAACATTGCTATTTTGTGCCACACCTGAACAAACACTTCTTGCGCAGCATCCTCAGCGTGTGACTGATCAGCTAATAAGCGCAAGCACAAACCGTAAACGCGTTTAATATGCAATTGGTAAAGCATTGTGTATGCACTTTGATCACCCGACTTTACGCGCTCAATCAATGCATTTTCGCATTCAGCGGGTTGATCGGGTTTAACGTGTAACATCCGTGATATCACCTTTTAATTATTATGGTATTGGTACCATTTCAAGTGTATTGATAAGTTAGACGCAATAACAGCGGTAAAAGGTTTGAATGAAATGAAAATAAATTTAAAGAATTTAAATTCTAAATAAGAAGAGTATTAGGAGGCTTTACCACATTAATAATATAAACACTGAATTTTAGGCACAAAAAAGCCGTGCTAAAAGCACGGCTTTTGTCGCTTAATTAAAAATTAAGCTTCAGCGATTACGATTACTTTGATAGTAGCCGTTACGTCTGTGTGAACAGAAATTGATACGTCAAATTCACCAGTCTCACGGATAGTACCTAGAGGCAAACGAACTTCTGACTTAGCAACTTCAACACCAACAGCTGAGATAGCGTCAGCGATGTCACGAGTACCGATTGAACCGAATAACTTACCTTCGTCACCAGCTTTAGATACTAAAGTAACTTCTGCTAATGCTTCTAGTTTTTCAGCGCGTGCTTGTGCAGCAACTAACTGTTCAGCGATTTTCGCTTCAAGTTCTGCGCGACGAGCGTCAAACGTTTCAATGTTAGCTTTAGTCGCAGGAACTGCCTTACCTTGAGGGAAAAGGAAGTTACGTGCGAAACCAGATTTAACTACAACCTGTTCACCTAGGCTACCTAGGTTAGCGATCTTATCTAGTAGAATAACTTGCATGTTTCTACACCTTTTAAAAACTGTTAATCCGCTGCTTACTTATGTAAGTCAGTGTATGGAAGAAGGGCTAAGTAGCGAGCACGCTTAATAGCAGTTGCTAGCTGGCGCTGGAATTTAGCGCTAGTACCTGTAATACGGCTAGGTACGATTTTGCCACTTTCTGTAACATAGTTTCTAAGAGTAGCTAGATCTTTGTAATCGATTTGTTGTACGCCTTCCGCTTTAAAGCGGCAGAACTTACGACGTCTGAAATAACGTGCCATGAGATTAATTCCTCAAATAATTCTTTCTATATGCTGAGCATGCAAAACCAATTGGCTAAGGCCGTTACGACCTTCGTGGCGATTTAAAAAACCACTCACTTGCAATGCCTGCCCAACGTGCAAATGTTGAGTCTGTTGTTGCATTTGCTTTCCACTGGCAACAACCTGAAGCTTTACATAACTATTACGGTTAAGGTCTGCTTCGGTTTGCATCGATTTATGTTCTAAAACAAAAATGCAATGCGGGATGCCAGCAGGGCTTTGGCTTAACTTGGGTGTTTTACAAACTACCCCAGATAAAACCAGCTGATTCATAAAAGGGCTAACCATTTATATTTACCGCCAGTTAAACGCCATGCTTGGACTCAAAACAATTAAGCAGCTGGTGCTTCTTTCTTCTCTTCTCTTGCAAGAGGAGACGCTTCAGTTACTGCAGATTTAGTGCGGATAACTAAGTTACGAAGCACTGCATCGTTGTAGCGGAAAGTAGTTTCTAGCTCGCTGATTACTTCAGTAGGTGCTTCAACGTTCATAAGAACATAATGAGCTTTATGAAGCTTGTTAATTGGGTAAGCCAATTGACGACGGCCCCAATCTTCAAGACGGTGGATTGAACCACCAGCTTCAGTGATAGAACCAGTATAACGTTCGATCATACCAGCAACTTGCTCACTCTGATCTGGGTGAACCATGAATACGATTTCGTAATGACGCATGGATATTCCTTACGGTTAATAGAGCCTTCTACCGTTTCGGCCGGTCGGTTTAAGGCAAGGAATTAATAGTTTAAAAGCCGAAATGAGCGCGCATTTTACGCTTAGTAGGATAATTAAGCAAGCAGGTTTTTTAAGCTTTAATAGATAAGTGTTAAAGCTATTGGGTGATGGTACTCGATGCCCCGCTATCAATAAGTAAATTGAAAGTAAGTGCCTTCGTTTTTTTGGAAGTCGCTGAGCTTGCTCGCACAAAAAAATCAAAGCTTTTAATTAATAAAGCCCTGTATGTGCTCCTAAAATATAAACGTTTACTCAAGCCTAAAGCCGTGCAATTATTAAGCAACACATTATTAAATAAGGATATTTATGAAGCTTTTATTATCGCTTGCCTTGATACTTACTTTTAGCACCTCTTTTTTTAGCTATTCAAACACCGCTACAACCGACATAACCGTTGGTAAAAAAGTTATTCTACAATCAAAAATACTTAACGAAGATAGGCCAATCAGCATCTTCATACCTGACACTGTAAAAGACGATCAGCCGCTTTATGTTATTTATTTACTTGATGGTGTTGAGCACTTTCATACGGCCTCTGGCGTTATAAAGTCCCTTGTTGATTACGAGCAAATACCTAATGCCATGCTTGTTGCTATTGATACAACTAACCGAGTTCGTGATTACTTACCTAAAGTAGAGGGTGAGCCTAAAACGGAGTTTCAAACCTTTGTTAAAAATAAATGGCCTGACGCTGGGCAAACCGACAACTTTTTAAAGTTTGTGTCTGACGAACTCATGCCATACATAAACAATAATTACTCAACTAACGGCTACAACACTTTAATTGGTCACTCTAACGCTGGTACATTAGCGCTTTATACTTTAGTTAATCAGCCTGAATTATTTAACAACTACATCGCTATTAGCCCAAATAGTTGGTGGAGTGACGAAGAGTTAAAAAATAATATTATTAAATACACTAAAAATCCTAAAGGTGCTCAAGAGTTATTTATTAGTGTAGCGAGTGAAGGCGCACGTTTTTATACAGGCGCATTAAATACGTTAGTAAATTTAGAACAACAAATGCCCACACAGCTAAAGTGGGAATATAAGCATTACCCTACTTTTAGTCATATGGGCACCAACTTAGCGATAGCCTAATTCACTTGTTTAGCGACCTAATATTTAAAGTAACAGACGAACATGGAAAATTTGCTGATGTATCGCTTATTACCGGTTACTACCAAGCACTGAGCGATAAGTACGGATTTGAGCTTAAAATTCCACAAGATGTGTACGTAGAATTTGCCCACCGCCAGCAAAAGTTTGGTAATACTAAAAAAGCGATAACGACGCTTAAACACTTTACTCACGATTACTCAAATGCAGCCTACTCCCACATGCGATTATCTCAAGGGTACACAGCTGACAAACAATTTAAAGAAGCTGTTACCAGCATGAAACACGCACTAAAACTTGCTAAACAAAATTCGCGCGACCCACTGTTAATTGATGCACTACAAGATATGGTGAATGAAGCCCAAGCCAATTTGTAACTAATTTAACGCAAAGCGCTTTTTAACTAACGATAATAATTACGCGCTATGCTCGTCGCGCCGCCAAGCTAAACGCCTACAGGTGAAATTAAGCTTAGTGTTAAACTTTGCATGAAGACGCAGAGCTTGCTCGCGTAAAAAAGCGCAGCTTTTAATCTGTATAAAGCCACTTAAAATAAAAAACCGATGTTTAAACTAAACATCGGTTTTTCTTTGCTAAAAACTGACAGCTAAAAAACTAACCGCTTGTCTTTATCACTTCCCTATCGCTTCTTTGGCGAATAGGTGTTTTATTGGGCCTAGGTTATCAACAAGTGACAGCCCGACTCCACGTATCAGCTTTTTAACCGGGTTGGCACCTTCAAATAACTCTTTAAGCCCTTGCATCATGGCTATGTGCTTTTGCGCGTCGAGTTTGCGGGTACGCTCGTAATCACGAAGCGTGCGCGTGCTGGCAAATTCTTTACTATCACTTGTGAGTAACTCAATTAAATACGCGGCGTCTTTTAGGCCTAGGTTCATACCCAGCCCTGCCAATGGGTGAATGGTGTGCGCTGCATCACCCATTAATACCACTTTGCCGCTCACCCATTGCTGGGCGTAACGCATTTTAAGTGGAAATGCTACGCGTTTACTTTGCACTTCACACAGGCCGCATTGCCCATCTATGGCAGCCATTACGGCTTTATTAAAGTCGTTGTCGTCCATTGCTAGTAATTCATCACAATGGTGGGGGCTAGTAGACCACACAATAGAATGAGTGTTAGCGTCACTCAATGGTAAAAATGCCAATGGCCCCGAAGGTAAAAACACTTGTCGCGCAGTATTTGCGTGTGGCTCTTTTGTTTTTACTGTAGCAACGAGTGCATGGTGATCGTAATCTTTAAAGGTCAGCGCCATATTAAATTGTTTACGAATAGCTGAATTTGCGCCATCAGCCGCCACCAGCAGCTTAGCAATAATAGGCTCGCCGCTTTTAAGGGTTACAAATACGTCTGATTCACTTTGGTGTATTTGCTGGTATTCGGTATCAAACATTAGCGTAGCATTGCTTTGCTGCTCTAACTGTTTAATAAGTGCAAAGCGAATAATATCGTTTTCAACTATATGCCCCAAATGGTCGAGCTCAAGTTGTTTGTTATTAAAGGTTATTTTACCAAAGCTGTCGGCATCGCGAACATCCATATGGGTATATGCACATGCACGCTGAGCAATAATTTCAGGCCAAACGTTTAATTGCTCTAATAATGTTTGGCTTGCAATACTAAGTGCGCTTACGCGTAAACCGTATTCATCAGTTGAAGGGGCTTGTGTTGATGCTGCATCGAGTACCACAACACTAATATTAGCCTTAGCTAGCCCAAGGGCTAACGTCAGCCCCACGCAACCACCACCAACAATACACACCTGTGTTTGCTTCATAAACGTGAACCTTGTTTAACTTGCCCCATTAATTGTTTTGCTAACGGGGCTTTTAATGCGGGGAATAAATCCATTGAAAACAAGCCAATGCTTCGCCCAAGTGCTAATACTCGAGATGAATTTGAAAATAACCTTACTAAGGCATCTGTTAAAGTCATCACTGTTTTTATATCTTGACAGCGCAACTGGCCATACTCGCGTGTAAACGCATAGCTCCCTAACTCATTAGAGCTATTGGCAATTAAATCACTCAGTACTTGTACATCACGCAGGCCTAAATTAAAGCCTTGCCCTGCAATGGGATGAATAGCATGAGCAGCATTACCAATAACCACCGTTCGATGAGCTATTAACGATTCGGCTTGCCCATATACCAGCGGGTAGCTTGCGCGCATACCCACTTTAACAAATTGCCCTGCGCGGTAACCAAAGGCTGATTGTAATGCACTTAAAAACTCGATTTCATTTAAGTCCATGTATGAATTAATTTGCTCTTTTTCCATACACCACACCAATGAATAGCGGTTATTGCTCATCGGTAATAGTGCCATAGGGCCATGCTGAGTAAAGCGTTCAAAGGCATGGTTATTATGCCCTTCGGCTACTTCTATATTGGCAATAATAGCGCCTTGCTCATAAGGCTGAGTATTAAAATTAAGGCCCAGTAATTGGCGTGTAGGAGATTGCGCGCCATCGGCTACAATAATTAGCTTGGCATTAAGTTGTTCGCCACTTTGCAAAGTCAGTGCGTTGCTATGCAACGTTTGTTGTATTTCGAGTACGCTATCAGGGCAAAATAAGCTAATGCTTGATTGCAATAGCCGCTGATGAAGCGCGCGCCCAAATGGATTAACCTCAACGACATACCCTAAAGAAGGTTTTGCAAATTCAGCGCTTTGGATGTGGGTTTTACCAAAATGACCTCTATCAGACACGCTCACTTTTTTAATAGCAGAGGTGTAAGGGGCATTTTGGTCAAATAAATTAAGTGTTTGTAAATACTCTACCGATTGCTGAGCAAGCGCAATGCTTCGGTCGTCAAAGCTTGGGTGGTATTCATCGGTTACTTGGCTTGCTTCTACCACGGCAATGTTTATTGAGGGGTTTATTTTAGCAATACTAAGTGCGCAACTTGCGCCAACTAAACCACCACCAATTACTACAACATCAAACTGCTTAGCCATTGTGCTCTCCACCCGTTATGCGCTTGTAGTTTGTTGCATAAGTGCTTGAATATCGCTAATGCTTTTAGGCACGCTTAAAGTAAGGTTTTCATGGCCTGACTCGGTAACGAGTAAATTATCTTCTATACGAATACCAATACCTTTGTACTTTTGTGGCGCGTTTGAGTCTTCGCTTATATAAAGTCCTGGCTCTATGGTTAAAACCATACCAGGCTCAAATGCTCGCTCAACGTTATTTATTTTATAATCACCTACATCATGCACGTCTAACCCCAGCCAATGCCCAAGGCCATGCATGTAATATTCTTTACAGGCTTGTTGCGCCATTAGTTCAGTAAAGTCGCCAGTTAAAATACCTAAATCAAGTAAGCCTTGCGTTAGTACTTCCATTGCTAATTTATTAGCGTGGGACAGATAACCACCGGGTTTAATTTCTTCAAAGGCAGCCAGTTGTGCGTTAAGAACAATATTATAAAGCGCGGATTGTTCTTCACTAAACTGGCCATTTACCGGAAATGTACGTGTTATATCGGCTGCGTAGCCTTGTAGCTCACAACCTGAATCAATAAGTACTAGATCGCCATTTTTAAGTACATCGCTATTTTGCGTGTAATGCAGAATATTAGCGTTATCGCCGCTACCTACAATTGTGCCGTAAGCCGGATGAGGTGCGCCGTTCATTGCATAATGATGATGAAGCTCGGCTTCTAATTGAAACTCAGTTGCTCCTGCATGTGAAAAGCGCATAGCTCGCATGTGGCCACGGGCGCTAATTTCACAGCCTTCGCGCATTACCTCTATTTCACTCGGCGATTTAAATAAACGCATTTCATGGATAAGGCCGCGGATTTCTTTTAACGTACTCGGTGCTTTAAGGCCTTTGCGAGCCCCGCCACGAAGTGTACCTAAAAGAGAAAAAACTTTACTATCAAATGAATCATAAGCGCCTTGTGCAAAATAAATCGCATTTTTACCATTTAGTAGCTCAAGCAGTTGCTCTTCTAAATCACTTAATGGGTAGGCCTCGTCAAATAAGTAGTCGCTTTTGGCTTTATCAAAACCAACACGTCGGCCATGCCAAATTTCGGCTAATTTGTCTTTATCAAGGCAAAATAGGGTGCTGGGTGTATCGCTGTTGTTACAAAGCACCAATACAGCATCGGGTTCGTTAAAACCGGTTAAATAAAAAAAGTCGCTATCTTGTCTAAAAGCATAGTCAGTATCGCGGCTTCGCGTTACTTCGCTAGCAGCCGGAATAAGCGCAATGCTGTTATCGTCCATTTGTGCAAGTAAGCGTTCTCTGCGTGCTTTAAACTCTGACTTTTTTATTTCAACCATTATTAGCTAACCCGTTGTACTTTTTAATTAAGTTTAATGAAGCGTTTTTTTATCACTTTGGCTGCTTTGCTCTTTACCTAGCTCAGCAAAACAAAGTAGTGCCGATACACGTACATATTCAATAACTTCGTGAAGTGCGTTAGCATCTTCTTCGGTTTCTTCAAAAGTGGTATCTAGGCGTGTTATTTCGCTAAAGTCGCTAATTACTTCTTTCACGTCAGCCGACAGCTTACCGTAATCTTTTTGCTTTAAACCAAAACCAAGCATAAATCCCGATACCCATGATACGAGGCCATTAGCCTGATCGATGAGTGTTTCGTCGTCACTTGGTAAAAATAAATCAAACTGAAACTCTTCATCATTAAAGCTTGCAACAACTTGCTTATAAATAGTGCCAAAAAATGCTTTTAAACCATTACCGAACGATTCACCATCGTTGAATACATCGCTTAAAAGGCCTAGGTACTCCTTGTCGTCAATACTTAGTCCACATGCTAATAAACCACTAATAACACCATGCGCTTCGGCAGGAGAAACAAATATTTCGTTTTTTTCTAAAAGTAGTTGAGCTTTTTCGTAATCTGGTAAATCGTTCATAATCAAGCCTTCGCTTTGCTAGTTAAAGCAATGCTACCACTCGATAAAAAGCAACTCCAATTAATTGTATGATCACGCTCAAAAACTACGCAATAAAGTAAACAGCGAGTTAAAGGTGTGGGAAAACTAAGCGAACGACTTAATTTTTTACGTTTTGGGTTTAAGGATTGGCATATGTCTTATATACTTAATTTGTTCCCTGGGATACTGGAGCTGGGTTAAGTCCCTGAGCCGATAAATTTTATACCAGGGTTTCTGTTCGTTTACTATTGTGCAAGCTTGGCATGTACCGAGAAGCCTACGGTAAACCGCAGATTCCCGCCCTGAAACCTTCTGGTTTCAGGACTGAAACCGAGTACCGTATCTTGGGGAACACCATTATCTACTCGCGTTTTAACACGCACAATCAAACCTCTTTATACATCTACTTTTATCTATTTAACGCCTTAAATAATTTTCAATTTTGCATAGCTAAAAACAAAAAAGACTGCAGGCAATTGAATACCTACAGCTTTTGTATCAACACGTTTTTGTATTATTTAAACCAGCCTTGAAATCGTTCCATCAACATATAATTGACTGGTACTAGCAATAAAGTAATAAAGGTCGCAAAAATAATCCCAAACCCTAAACTAACGGCCATAGGTATTAAAAACTGCGCTTGTGTGGCTTTTTCAAACAGCAGCGGCATTAAGCCTATAAAAGTGGTTAAACTAGTGAGCATAACTGGACGAAAGCGCGATGCGCCAGCGAGTTTAACAGCCTCTATTAAATCGCCACCTTCGCTACGTTTTTTATTAATGAAATCGACTAATACGAGCGAATCGTTCACTACCACACCTATTAACGCAAGCATACCTAGTAGGCTCATAATGGTTAAGTCCATACCCATTATCCAGTGCCCTACTACTGCGCCAATCATGCCAAATGGAATAACGCTCATAACAATAATTGGTTGCATGTATGACTTAAACGGAATGGCCAATAACGCATAAATTATAAAAAATACAAATACTAACGCCCAAGCCAGTGAGCCAAACGACTCTCTTTGCTCTTTAGCTTCACCTTCAAGTTTATAATCAACCCCCGGGTATTGCTGCATTAGCTCGTCTAAGTATTGTGCGAGGTCGGCTTGAAGCACCGTCATGTTAGTGTTGTTTTTTTCTATATCAGCCGTCACGTTTAGTGTGCGGTAACGATCAATACGGTTTATAGTCGATGGGCTTTGTCCTGCCGTAAGCGTTGCCACATGTGACAATGGTACAGAACCGCCATCGGGGGTGTTTATTAGTATATTTTGTAAATCAGCTATCGAGCGGCGCTCATCAATAGGTAAACGCACCATTACACGCACGTCGTCTCGTCCGCGTTGAATTCGTTGAACTTGCGAGCCAAAAAACGAATTTCGCACTTGCCCTGCTACATTTACACGATTTAAACCAAGCGCTAAACCTTGTTGTGTAAGCTCTATACGTAATTCTTCTTTACCATCAGACATACTATCGGCAATATCAAACACCGTTGGGTACGTTGCTAAACGGTTTTTAATATTATCAGCCACATCTTGCAGTATTGTTAGCGAGGTGCCACTTAATTGAACGTCTATTGGGTCTGAACTTCGACCAATTTCAGCTCTAAATGTTAAGCTTTCTGCCCCTGGTATAATCCCAATTAAATCACGCCACTCACTTGCAAGCTCGCGTGAGCCTATGTCTGATTCACGTTTTTCTGCAGGTGTGATTTCAAAGCGTACCGCTCCAGAGTTGGATACACCACCGCGCCCGCCTGTAGTGGCGAGTATATTTAAAATAACGCTCTCGCCAGTGTCAGGGTCACGATATTTATCTTGTAGTTGCTGGGCCTTTTCAGACATATCAATCACGTATTTATTGGTTACTTCAAACGGCGTACCCGTTGGCAGTGTTAGGTTAACCCGTACGGTTTCGCTAGGAATTCGTGGGAAAAAGATAAACTTAGTCCAACCGCTGGTGATCATGGTTAAAATTATAAAAAATACCCCAACAAATAAACTGACCGTTGCTAATTTATGGCGTAAAGCAGTGTTTAAGATAGGTTGATAATATTTTAAAATTGCACTTTCAAAGCCATCTGCAAAGCGTTGTTGAATTGCTTCAAGCTTCGATGGTTCACCCTTTTGGTGGCGTAATTTTATGTATTTTAAATGTGCTGGTAACACAAATTTAGATTCAATTAGCGAGAACAATAACACCGGAATGACGACTACCGGAATTTGCGCAAATAAGGCGCCGCGTGCCCCTTCAATAAATGCTAAAGGTAAAAAGGCAGCAACCGTAGTCAGCACACCAAAGGTAACCGGAGTAGCCACTTCTTGAGTACCCAATATAGCAGCCTGCTCACCCGATTTTGCCGTTTTTAAATGGGTATACACGTTTTCGCCGGTTACTATAGCGTCATCTACTACAATACCGAGCACTAAAATAAAGCCAAATAAGCTCATTATATTTAGCGTTACACCAAAAATTGGCATCGCGATAAATGCGCCCATAAACGATACTGGAATACCAATAAATACCCAAAATGCAATTGCCGGGCGCAAAAATAGCGTGAGCAGTGCCAGAACTAAAATACCACCTTGTAGAGCATTACTGGTTAAGGTTGCGATACGGCTTTTAACTAACTCTGAATCGTCGTCCCAATAGCTCAGTTTAAAACCTTGTGGTAGCGTGGCCTGCTGTTCTTCAATGTAGTTTTTAACATCGTCTGCCACGGTTATCGCGCTTTGCGGGCCAATTCGGTAAACGTCTATAAACGCAGCTTGCTTACCATTAAAACGGGTACGCACTGGCGTTTCTTCAAAGTCGTCTTTTATTGTAGCAATATCACCTAGGCGAATAATTGTTCCGTCGGCTTGGTTTTTGACGACTATGCTAGCAAATTCGTCTTTGCGGTAAGCCTGCCCTTTTGAGCTGATCAGTACATCGCCACCTTCTGTTTTTAAGTTACCGGCAGAAATATCAGAACTCGAATTAGCAATCGCACTCGATATTTGCGCAAGGCTCAGGTTATATTGGCGAAGTGTGTCTTGGCTAACTTCAATGGCTAACTCATAATCTCGTACACCACTTAGCTCTACCTGCGTTACATTAGGCAAACGCAGTATTTGATCTCGCACTGTTTCTGCGTATTCACGCGTTTCTTTTTCGCCGTAATCACTTGATACAGTAACAGCTATTACTTCTCTTTTGCGCTCAGCCAGCGCAACAATTGGTTTTTCGGCATCGCCAGGAAATGTATTAATCGCATCCACTCGGCTTTTAATATCAGCCAACAGTTCACGAGGATCGTAACCACTTTCAACCTCAATGGTTACAGAGCCTGACCCCTCTGACGAGCGGCTAAATATTTGTTTAATACCCTCTAGGTCTTGTACCGCTTCTTCTATACGAATTGTTACGCCCTGCTCTACATCTTCAGGGGTTGCACCTCGTAGGCTGACACCAACGCTTATCATGTCTGTTTCGAAAGACGGAAACACCTCAAGTGGTATTTTACTCGATAAACTAAATAGTCCCGACAACAACAAAGTTACTAACAATAAATTGGCAGCAACATGGTTTTTGGTAAACCAAGCAATCATGCTTTATCTCCTTGCTTGGCTGCGCGACGTTTTTTTATTAACTCTTCAACACTGATACCAAGCTCTTTTGCTTTTTGCTCAAGTTGCTCTCGCGACGGGCGCATACCTTTAGGTTTTTTTCCTTTGGCTCTTCACCTAAAATACTCACTTTAGTGCCCGAACTCACTTGACCAAGTGGCGTGATAACCAACTTGTCGTTTGCTTTTAATCCTGTCTTGATCATTGCTTGGTTTGCGTTTTGCCATGCAAAAGTAACGTCTTTACGTTTTAGTACATCACCCTCAACTACGTAAACATAGGTGCCTTGATAAATTGTACTGTTGGGAATGATCAACGCATTTTGTACCGTTTTGCCTGCAATTTGTGCCTTAATGTATTGGCCTATTTTAATTGGGTATTGGTTACTCTCGGTTGATTTATATGGGTCGTCTATTTTTGCTACTACGTAAAGTTGCTGCGCGTTTTCGTCAATTGCGCCTTCAGTGCGTGCAAGTTGGCCTTGCCATGTTTGTTCGCCCACTAAATCAGAGCTAAATTTAACTAACGAACCGGCTTGGTTTTTAGCACCATCACGGTATTGCTCTGGCAGGTTTACAAACGAAAGGTCTTTATTTTTTATTGGTAAACGAATTTCTACGCTATCAATAGCGTAAATCGTGGCAAGCTGGGTATTGTTAGTCACTACTTGGCCTAAATCGACACTACGACTAAGTATGCGCCCAGCATAAGGTGCAGTCACTTTTGTACGCTCTAAATCAAGCTCTGCTTTTTCAAGAGTAGCTTGTGCTGATAAAACTTGTGCCTGCGCAGCTGCTAATTGCGGCTCACGTAGTACCAAGCTGCTGGCTTGGCTTGAACCACCAAGGCGCTTCCAATCAGTCAGTGCTTGTTGCCCGCGGGCTTTTTCTTCTAGCAAGCTTTGTTCTGCTGTAAGTAAGTTAGCTTGTGCAGATTTAACCTCTGCCTGATGATCTCTATCATCAAGCTTTAGTAACACGTCGCCTTTTTCAAAAAAACCACCTTCTCTAAACTCATCACTCACGTCGATGATTTGCCCTGATGCTTGAGCAACAAGTAAACTTTGTGTGCGAGGCTTTACTGTACCGTAGCTGTCTATCATTACTTGGTAACGTTGAGGCACAACCTCTAGTACCGACACGCTGATAGCTGCTTTTGGTGCAGAGCCAAAACGCCTCGCTTCTGGTGGGTTACTTTTGATAAAAAACACAATTAAAAGAGCGGTAACAACAACCGCGGCTGGAATAATAATTTTAGCTGTTTTAGTTTTCATCGTTGTTACTCTTTAGGTCGCTTGATGGTTTTTCAAAATCACCACCAAGGGCAACATGTAGGTTGATTCTATTTGCAATTAATTGATTCTTAATTTGTATTAGTGAACTTTGCGCATCGAATGAGCGATCTTGTGCATCCAATACTGTGGTGTAAGTGACTAAGCCACTTTGATATTGCTCAAACGATAACTGCTCGGCAGCAAGTGCATTTTTTTGCGCTTCAAGTGTGCTTGTATATTGAGCCTTTAAAGATTGCTGCTGCGAAATCGCGTTTTCTACATCGCCAAATGCATCATACAGAGTTTGCAGATATTGCTGTTCTTGCTTTTGCGTATTCAGGCGTGCAATTTCTTCATTGGCTTGTAAACGACCACCCTCAAAAATAGGTGCCGAAATACTTCCTAGCAAAGACCATGCAAGGCTTGAAGGAGAAAATAAATCACTCACCCTGTCTGTGCTATCACTTAAGCTTGCAGTTAAATTTAAACTAGGAAAACGCTGTTTATGTGCGTAAGCCAATGACGCATCGGTCGCCAATAGCTCGTACCAACTAGCAAGTAATGCAGGCTTTCGGGTAATAAGTTCAGATGGGATTCCCAGTGGAATTTCTGTGTTAATAACCGGTAAGTCATTACTTGCAGAAATTGCTCCTTTTGGGTACTCACCTAATAAACGCTCCAGTAGTCTTGCAGCACTGGATAAGCTTGCTGTTTGAGTAGCTATGCGTGAACGTTCGTTATTTAGCTCATTGCGGGCTAAATAAACATCGAGCGCTTCGTTTATACCTTGGCGGTAACCCGATTCAATTATATCGAGATTTTGCTTAGCATTTTCTTCACGGCGTTTATATAAATCGAGTAGCTGCTGTGCAGACACAACATCAAACCATCCTTGAACAACATCCGAAACAAGCTGCTGTTTAGCCTGTTCAAAACGCGCTTTTTGAGCTAAATATGAAAGGTTAGCTTCACGTTTTGAATCTGACAGTTTGCCCCATAAGTCAACTTCATAATTTAAGTTTAAGCTTACGGAGCTAGCATTATTATAACTAACAGGCCGATTATCTTTACTTCGGCTAGTACGCGTAGATAAATCTAAGCTAGGCCAAAGGTCTGCCCCGGACGCAATAAGTTGCTGCTTAGTAATGGCAACATCGTAGCTAGTTTGTAATAGTTGCTGATTGTTTTTAAGCGTTTGGGTAACATATTTTTTCAGCAATGGCGTGTTTAATTGCGTTAACCATTCATTATCCACTTGCAAAACTGAACTTGCTGCTTGTTGTTGCCACTGCTCAGGAACATCACTTGGTGCTTGTTGGCGCTCCTGTGGATTTATATTACTCGCACAACCACTGAGCAGCATCACACTAAGTGCCAATAACGTTGGCTTGTATTGCCAAATCATAATTTAACCTAAATTACTGCTATTTATGAATGTAATTCAAGCACCTTGACTAATTTTGCTCAACTTACTTTACATAACATTACATAGCTAGCGATGAGTGAACTAATAAGTGAGTTATACGGCAGGTATAGTTAAATGATCAGCAACTTTGTAAATATAAACACTATCAGATCACAACATTATTTATATAGATTAAAATTTATTTATCAGGAAAAAATAAAGTGTTGTAAACGAGGTAGTGCAGCCTAACCAAATCGAATGGGTGACTTATACAGAC